>QHXU01000104.1:0-596 GCA_003223065.1 Acidobacteriota bacterium
CGCCGGAGAGTCGCCTAAATCCGGTGCATTGTACGAAGCGTTGGTGAGACAGGCCAAGCTGACATATCCGGAGGCGAAAGTCACGCCCTACCTCTTCCAGGCCGGTACGGACGCGGCTGCCTGGCGCTCGAGAGGCGTGCCGGTCTACGGAATTTATCCTTACCCCATCAGCGCCCAGGATCTCGAGCGTATGCACGGCAACGATGAGCGTGTTCCCGTCGCGTCGCTCGAAAGCGGTCTGAAGCTGATCACCAACACACTGCTGGAAGTGGCAGCGAAGTAAGCCGCTGGCCGGCCGCATGGGCCGAGCGCGGTGTGCTATACAGCATTCATGCCTTTTGATCTGAAGGGGCGCACGGCCTTAGTCACCGGATCGGGACGCGGCATCGGGCGCGCTGTCGCGCTGAAGCTCGCAGAAGCCGGCGCCTCCGTGATGCTTAATGACATTGATCGAGACGTAGTATTCGAAACCGGACAGCTCATCGACCAGGCTGGAGGCGCCGTCAAGGCGATGCCCGGCGATCTGACCGCTCCCGACTTTCCGGAAAAGCTGGTAAAGGCTACGGTGGCCGGCTTCGGCGCCATAGATATCATCG
>QHXU01000104.1:616-1988 GCA_003223065.1 Acidobacteriota bacterium
ACGAGCAGTTCCAGGCCATGCTGGACATCCACATCGTCGCGCCATTCCGGATTCTGCGCGCTGCATCGGCGTGGATTCGCGAGACGGCCAAGCGCGAGATCGCCGAGGGGCGTCGCGTGATGCGCAAAGTAGTCAACATTACTTCGGTTTCCGGTGTTGATGGAAACGCCGGCCAGGCGGGCTACGGCGCGGGCAAGGCGGGTATCAACGGGCTCACCAAGGTGCTGGCGAAAGAGTGGGGCCGCTATAACGTGAACGTGAACTCGGTGGGCTTCGGATTTATCGACACCCGGCTGGTTGCTCCGCTCGGCTCGCTCGGCGCAGAGATCGAAATGAAGGGACACAAAATCAAAGTCGGCGTGCAGCAGGCGATGCTCGATGCGGTGAAGCAGATGTGCCCGCTCGGGCGTCTGGGATCGGTCGAGGAAGCGGCTGGGCCCGTGTTGTTTTTTTGCTCGCCGTTTTCGGATTACGTGAGCGGAGAAGTGTTGATTTGCAGCGGCGGCGCGCGATCGTAGGAGCGCAATCCGATCCCGTAAGGCTCAAGGCTTGCGAAGGAGACAAAATGGACCCCCTACTCCGGTGGCGAAAAGAATTCCCGATTCTCGAGCGCACGGTATATATGATCAGCCACTCGCTCGGAGCGATGCCCCGGCGCACGCGCGATCGCTTGAAGCAGTACGCCGACGAATGGGATACCCGAGGAATACGAGCCTGGGAAGAAGGCTGGTGGGAGATGCCGGTCACGATCGGCGATCTCGTCGGCAAGATCATTGGCGCCGGAACCGGCGAGGTGGTGATGCAGCAAAACGTATCCATCTGCCAGGCGATCGTGCTGTCCTGCTTCGATTGGAGCCACAAGCGAAACAAGATCGTTACCGAGGAAATGAATTTCCCCTCGAACCTCTATATTTACCAGCGAGCCGGCGCGCGCCTGGTTACCGTACCCTCCCAGGACGGCATTACCGTGCCGCTGGACAAGCTGCTGGCAGCGATTGACGGAGAGACCGCACTCGTCTCGGTGTCGCACGTCTGCTTCCGCAGTTCCTACATTCAGGATCTTGCGGCGATCACGCGCCGCGCCCACGAGGTAGGCGCCAAAGTGGTCGCCGACATTTACCAGTCGGCGGGCACTGTTCCATTGAATGTTCGCGAGCTTGGTCTCGATTTCGCCACCGGCGGCTCCGTGAAATGGCTGCTCGGCGGGCCTGGCGCAGGTTATTTGTACGTACGCCGCGACCTGTGGCCCCAGCTTGAGCCGCGGGTGACAGGCTGGGCGGCGCACCGCGAGCCGTTCTCTTTTTCTGCCGAGCACGATTACGCCGTCAACGTCTCCCGTTTTCTGAACGGCACGCCCAACGTTCCGGCGATG
>QHXU01000104.1:2010-8635 GCA_003223065.1 Acidobacteriota bacterium
CTACGAGATCGTGGATGAGGTGGGCGTCGAGAACATCCGCGCGAAATCCATGCGCCAGACCGCACGCCTCATCGAATTGGCGGAGGACGCCGGCTTCCGCGTAAATTGCCCTAAGAATCCAGCCGAGCGTGGCGGCACGGTCGTCATCGATGTGCCGCATGGGTTAGAGGTAACCCGCGAGCTATTGCGTCGAGACTACCTGGTGGATTACCGGCCGGGCGCCGGTATCCGCGTCGCGCCGCATTTCTATTCCACCGACGAGGAGTTGGATCTCACGCTCCGCGAGATCCTCAAGATTCTCGACACACGCGCCTGGGAACGCGAACCAGCGGCGGCGATTACTTCTTGAGATTCTTCTCGAATAAATCAAAAATGCGCTTATACTCGTCCGCCCAGCTCGACGGCTGAACGAAGCCGTGATTCTCCACGGGATAGGGGGCAAACGACCAATTCTCTTTGTGTAACTCGATCAGCTTCTGCGCCAGGCGCACCGAGTCCTGAAAGAAGACGTTGGTATCCACCATGCCGTGGCAGATGAGCAGCGCGCCTTTGAAACCCTCCGCATGGTAGATCGGCGAGGAAAGTTTGTATGCCTCAGCGTCTTTCTGCGGCGCGTTCAAAATGTTTGAAGTGTAGCCGTGATTGTAGTGTGCCCAGTCCGTCACCGGGCGAAGCGCGGCGCCCGCGGCGAACACGCCGGGCGTCGTGAACATGGCCATGAGAGTAATGAATCCGCCGTAGCTGCCGCCATAGATGCCGATACGCTGCGGATCGGCGCCCTGCGTCACCAGCCACTTCGCGCCGTCCACGTTGTCCTCCAGATCCTTCCCGCCCATGTGGCGATAGATTGCGGTTCGCCATTCCCGCCCGTGGCCGGCGGACGCCCGGTAATCCATATCGAGCACCATGTAACCGTGCTCCATCAGGAAGTGATGAAACATATATTCACGCGAGTAGCTTGACCAATACCGGTGCACGTTTTGCGCATAGCCGGCGCCGTGCACGAAGATCACCGCGGGCCCGCCTTGTTTATAGTTCGAAGGCTTGTAGCAGCGCGCGGGCACCAGGACTCCATCCCGCGCGGGGATCTCGACGATCGGCACGTCGAGCCATGGATAATCCCAGAACTCGCTGGCCGGCGAAGATGTGATCTTCTTCCCGGCCGCTTCCGGACGGTTCTCCGCGACAAACAGTTCGGGTGGCTTGTTCGTGTACGAATAGACGTCGGCTATCCACTTCTCGTCGGGTGACAGCACCGCGCGATGATTGCCCGGCTCACTGGTGATTCGCGTGCGCGGGCCGCCATCGACGCTCATCGAGTAGAGATGGCGCTCGCCGTAGCCGGTTTCGCTGGTGGTAAGGAAGAAATGAGTGCCGTCCTTTGACAGCTCGACCGAAGTCACTTCGAACTTGCCGGAGGTCAACTGCTTCGGCTCGCCACCGCTGCAAGCGATCTTGTAGAGGTGCGAAAAACCGTCGCGCTCGCTCTGGAAGTAAATATCATCGCTGTTCTTAAGCCAGCCGACTGTTTGCGCGCCTGGCCCATCCAGCCACGCGTCATCATGCTCTGTGAACAGCACGTTCGTCTTGCCAGTGGCCGGATCGAGGGCCAGAATCCAGCGGTCCTTATTATCCCTGGCGCGCGCCACCATCACGGCCTTCGTTCCAGCTTCGTTCCAAATGGGCGCCTGAAGCTGCACGTCGCGATCCTTCAGGCCCGGGTCGACCCACTTCACCTCGCCGGTCACGACGTCGAGCACGGCCGCGCGCTGGTGCGGTTGGACGTCGCCCACGTTCGTGCGCCCGGGAATCTCCTCGGTATAACTGGATTCAGTCACGTAATTGGGAACGTTATCCGGCTTTGATCCATTGCCGCTCTCATTCACCATCGCGACGACGCACTTTTCATCCGGACAAAGCTCAAGCCGGACTGCCGTCTGCCTTGCCTGTAGCGCGAAAGGCTTCCGTGGATGCTCCTTTTTCCGTTTGGCTTCGTCCTCTTCCCTGCGCCTGGCACGCTCGCGCACGACCTCGAGCAGCTCGCGCTCCTGCTTTTTCAGGAATTCCTGACTCTCAGTGCCGCGCTGCTCTCCGGTCGAGGCGCTGCCCTCAACTGTCGGAGGTGCGATGGGAGGAGGTCCGCCGCTGCGTCCCTGGCGTCGTTCTCCTCCGCCGCCACTCGCGGGTTGGGGCACGCCGGCAGCCGCCGGTGTGATTTCGGTCAGTTGTTCCAGCATGCCCGTCTCGAGCGACATTAAATACAAGTTGCCGCTTCGGGTGAACGTCACGCGCCGTTCGTCGTGCGTGAACTGCGGGTTCGACTCAGCATCCGCAGTTTTGGTGAGCTGCCGCCGTGTGGCGGCCGTGAAGTCGTATAGGAACAGGTCGCCGTCCGAGGTGTAGACCACTCTCTTGCGATCCCGTGTCCGGCTTCCAGCGGCAGGCGGCGCAAGCTTGGCTTCCTCGTCGGTGAGCTTGCGCAGACCAGAGCCGTCGCGGTTCACGACGTACGTGTCCGCCGGCTTGTCGAGCGGATCGCTGGACTGCTTCCACTGAAAGTAAATGCGCTCGCCATCGCCGGACCAACGGACTCCCGCGGGCTCATAGCCATAGAGCTCGGGACCGCGCATGATGTTGTCGATGGTGAGCGAGAACTTCTTCTGCGCCGGGAGCGGCGCCGCCGGCCCCAGTACGAGTGTAAACACGAGAAGAACGGCGAAAAACGCGTTTTTATCCGGCATAAGTTGTGATCTTATATCATCTCCGCGATCAGCCGGCGCAAACCCTCTTCAAACACTTCCGGCGCCGTGAGCAGACTCACGACCAGATAGGCCTCCGATTCGAAATCAAAGAAGTAACCGGGCTGGACCAGAAGGTCCCGCCGGCCGAGCAGCGCCAACGCCCACTCTTCCTCGCTCCGCGTTCGCGGCGCCTGGATCACCGCGTACCAGCCGCCTTCGACGCCGAGCACATGAAACACCGAGCCCGCCATTGCGTGCCGCAAGGATTCGAGATTGGCGCGAGTTCGATCGAGGATCTGATTGCGAACGGCCGCGGACACCGCCAGCAGGCGCGGCAAAGCCACTTGCACCGGCGTCGCCACCGAAAGATAGGTGTCGGCGATCAGTTCCAACCGCGAGAGCGCCAGTTCGTGATTCAGGCCGCTTGCAACGATCCAGCCCAGTTTCATTTGTGGAAGCCCGGCGACTTTGGATAGGCCGCTCATCGCGAATGTGAGCGCGCAACGTGCGCCGATTACCGAGCGCAACGGATCGGACACAAAGGCATAGTCGGAAAAAACTTCGTCCGAGAGAATCGCGAATCCGCTCGCAGAGGCGAGCGCGTCAAGACGGGCCAACTCGTCATGCTTCAGGAATGATCCGGTCGGGTTGTTCGGATTCACTACCACGACGGCGCGGGTGCGCGCGGTGATTGCCCCCGCCAGCGCATCGAGATCGATGTGCCAGGCCCCGTCGTATCGCAGCGGGTACTGCCGTACTCCGACCGATTCCATCGCCGCCAGGAATTCGAACAGCGGATAGGATGGACGCGGCACCAGAATTTCGTCGCCCGGATCAGCGAGCAGCTTGGAGAGGTACGCGTAAGCTTCGCTTGTGCTGGAGGTGAGCAGGATGCGCGATGTCTCCACGCGCACGCCACGCGCAGCGTAATATTCCGACACCGCCTCCCGGGCCGGCTCCAGCCCGCGTGGCGATGGGTCGTAGCGCAGCGACCGCGCGTCTGCAAGCGCGGCCAAAACTTCTTCCTGCGGGTACTTGAAACCGGCGCGCGTCGGATTGGATTCCGTCAAGTCCCACACGTGGACTCCGGCGCGGCGTTTCTCCGCGAGTAGCGCGGACAAAGGATTGGGCCGGAGATCCCAATTCAGGCGGGAGGAAAACACGCGACCACATCCTAGCAGAGTTACCATGAGAAACATGGCCGCAAATCCTGCGCAACAACCCAATCCTTTAGCAATCTTCGATGCCCTGAATGCCCACCAGCACACGATGGCGCTGAAAGGCGCGATTGAGCTGGAAGTATTCACGCATATCGCGGACGGCGCGGGCACTTCCGCGGAGATCGCCAAACGCGCGAACGCATCCGAACGTGGAATGCGCATACTGTGTGATTTTCTGACCATCATGGGATTCCTGACAAAGCACGACGGCACGTATCGGCTCACGCCGAACTCGGCGTTGTTCCTAAACAAACGCTCGCCCGCTTACCTGGGGTCTATCGCAAACTTTATTGCGGACGAATCGCTCCTGGTCAACTTCCGCGACATCGCCGCGGTGGTGCGCAAGGGCGGGACAATCAATGGCGCGGGCACGCTGGAGCCCGAGAATCCGATGTGGGTGGAGTTCGCGCGTTCCGTGGCGCCACTGGCGGCGATCTCTGCGCCCAGCCTCGCCAAACTCGTCGCCGACCCGGGACGGCGCATGAAGGTGCTTGACATCGCGGCTGGCCACGGCCTGTTCGGGATCGCGGTGGCGCGTCACAATCGTGCAGCCGAAGTGGTCGCGGTGGATTGGAAGAACGTGCTCGAAGTCGCACTTGAGAATGCGCGCAAAGCGGGCGTCGCGGACCGTTACCGGACCATCGCCGGCAGCGCGTTCGACGTGGATCTAGGTTCCGGCTACGACGTGGTCTTGTTGCCCAACTTCCTTCACCATTTCGATCCACCCACCAATGTGGGCCTGCTCAAGAAGATTCGGGCGGCGATGAAGCCAGGCGGCCTGGTGGCGACGCTCGAGTTCGTGCCCAACGATGATCGCGTGACACCGCCCGTGGCGGCGGCGTTCAGCATGATGATGCTGGCCAGCACGGGAAGCGGCGACGCGTATACATTTGAAGAGTTCGATCGGATGTTCCGCGATGCGGGGTTCGGCCCGGGCCGGATCCAGGACCTCGAGCAGTCGCCTCAGCAGTTGATCCTGACGACGGCGTAGCTTATTTCTTCTCGGCCGCCATCACGCTGCCCTGCGTGCCCTCGCTCGATGAGCCGACGGTGAGGATCACCGAGCGGGTTTTCGACGCGTTCTCGGCTTGCACCATGCCGCCCTCGTCTCCCCCACTAATCAGATTGATGGTAAATCCCGCGGACTTGAGCTGATCCTGATAATAGGACATCACCTTCGCGGGGGCGTCCTTGGTCTTGAATGTGAACGTGCTTTGATTGCCTCCCGGAGTCTGCGCGGCATATGTTCCCTCCGCCGCCGAACCGGGATACACGGGCACCCACGCCGGAGAGGCATTGCCGGCGGCCGCGCCGAAACGCACCGCGCCCTCCTCGGATTGGACGGGCAGGCTGCCGGACTTTTCATCGCCTGTTGCCGATATCTTGACTTCTTTCCCGTCGTCCCCGATCACGACCATCGTCTTTTTGTCCGGATCGAATTTTAACTTCACGATCTTGCCCGTGGACTTCTCGGTCATGGTGATGATGCCGTTGCGGTCATCCGTCGAGACCACTTTCAGATCGGGGTGTAGCGCTCCCGCCATCTTCGCCATGGCCAGTCCCGGGTTGCGCTGCATTAAGTCGGGATCAAATCCCGCGTTCTTCACCGCTCGCATCGCCAGGTAGCCGAACACGCCGCACGTCATCAGAACGACGCAAAAGAACACGGCGACCCCGCCGAGAATCCACACCAGCGGACTGGTTTTCTTCACAGGAGCCGCCGGATTCTGCGGCGGTAAGCTTGGTGGCATTGGGCTAGACATATCTGGACATGATACAACGCTCGCGTGACCGCGCGCCTTGTAGAATGAGTCGAAATGGAACATTTCAACTGGGAGTCCGTCCCACTGGAAGTCATGAGCGAGATGATCTCGCGCAAGGTGATCAGCGGCGCCAAGGCCATGGTCGCGCAGGTTTACCTGAAGAAAGACGCCGTTGTCCCGGAACACCACCACGAAAGCGAGCAGATCACATACATCCTCGAAGGCGCCCTGAAGTTTGAGCTCGACGGCAAGGAAGTGGTGGTGCGCAAGGGCGAGGTGCTGCACATTCCCTCTAACGTGCCGCACCGCGCTGTGGCGCTCGAAGATACGCTTGACCTGGACATCTTCTCGCCGATTCGCACGGACTGGCTCGTTAAGGACGACGCCTACCTCCGCCGCGGAGAGCGCGAGAGGACATGACGGGCGATGGACCTCGGCCTGAGAAATCGCGTCGCACTGGGGGCTGCATCCGGCCACGGCCTGGGAAAAGCCGTGGCGTTCGGACTCGGGAGGGAGCGCGCAAAGCTGGCGTTGTGCGCCCGCAACCCGGCTGCGCTCCAGACGGCCGCGGAGGTCCGCCCGCGAAGACTTTCGATGCGACGACGGTGGAGGAATGGCGGCGCTGGGGGCGGCTGATCACCATAACGTCGCTGGCGAGATCCAGGGGCGCCGGCTACTTCACCGGCCAGTCGATCGATGGCGGCTATGTGAAGGGGTTGATCTGACTTCTGTAGTTTGCTTTAATGAAAAGGCCCGCCAGCGTTGCTCCTCAGTAGCTCAATGGTAGAGCATTCGGCTGTTAACCGAAGGGTTGTAGGTTCGAGTCCTACCTGAGGAGCCAAACTTTTCAAAGACTTACGAGCCTAAACTTCCATCAAAACTTAACGCCCGACCCGAAGTG
>QHXU01000105.1 GCA_003223065.1 Acidobacteriota bacterium
CGAAGGTTGCACGAAATTCCACTTGCCGGCGCCTTTCGACAGAAACCACCGGCCGCCGCATTCACCGGAAATCTCCAGTAGAAGCACTGTTCCGGCAGGCGGATTGACGTTTCGGTACAAATGGGGCAATCCCCGCATGAAACAATCCAAGACCGGGTGATATAGATTCGGGGTCATGATGCCGGGCCTATTCGTCGCGTGTCGAATCTGCTGCTGGTGGTGCCATCGTTCTGTCAACTCCCGGGCAGTGTCGAACCAGTTCAGCGACATGTCCTCGCCCGCCCAGCTAACGGCGAACACGGCCGGAGCGAATGGATCGAGAGATTCATGAAAACGGGCATTCTCTTCGCACGCAATCTTCATGATGCCGATAAATACGGGCGGGCTCAGGCGGCGGTAGACCGTTACGCCTTCCCGATTTAAGCGATTCACCAGCGCGATCAAATCCTGGGGCGTATGGATGCCGGCGGCCTCGACCTGCCAAGAATCCCGAACCATCGAAAGCTTCCGAAGCGCAGTATCGAGCAGGTGTGCGGCGACGTCGCGGACCTTCCACAACGGTGCGACGGTCTGAAGATCCCATTCGAGGGGTGCGAGCGACTCCAAAAGCTCAATGAGCCTTTGGTCGACCTCGCGCAGCAAGTGAGCGCAGAGAATGGGGTCGAGACCGCTCGCTTGGCCAATCATCCTTCTCACAATTCGCTGTCATCAAGCGTATCTCCTTGTGATATCGGCTTGGATTTCGCATGCAGGCCCTCTTGATCACGCGGATCACAATTTGGGCTTGACAGCCGATGTAGCCCGATGTACACTGAACAGTGTTCAGGAGTTGAAATCATGGGCGTTCAAGAACGGCGGGCACGGCAAAAAGAAAATATCCGCGAGGAGATCCTCGATGCGGCGCGGGCGCTGTTCGTCAAAGAAGGGTATGAGCGCGTCTCCATCCGAAAAATCGCCGAAAAGATCGAATACGCGCCCGGTACGATCTATCTCTACTTTGAGGACAAGGCGGCGATTCTCGAACGCATTTGCGAAGAGACGTTCTCCAAGCTGGCTCAGAAGATGCACGCGATCAATGCCGATCCGTCCAATCCGCTGGACGGCTTGCGGCGCGGCTTGCGGACCTACGTGCAGTTCGGTGTGGATAACCCCAACCACTATATTGTCGCGTTTGTTCAAGCCAAGCAGATTCCTCGCGACGCCCAGCCAAAGGCCGGGGAGCGCTGCTTCGACAACCTTCGTACCGCGGTCAGGCGCTGCATCGAAGCGGGGCAACTGAACTGCGAAGACGTGGAAGAAATAGCGCAGGCCCTGTGGGCGGGCGTTCACGGTGTCACGACGCTCCTGATCACCTGTTCTTTTCCGTTCATCGAACAGAATCGCCTCATCGACCGCGTCGTGCACATTTTGATCGAAGGCATCCGCAAGAGATAAATCTGCTGGCGCATATTTTTTTGTATCTCAATGAACACCGTTCACATCCTATGCGTAGTTCAGAATTAGAGGCATCTTATGAACTTCGTCGCGCTACAAATGCTTCTCGGGGATCGGGCCAAGTATCTCGGCTTGATCTTCGCCGTGGCCTTCTCAACTTTCCTGATGTCGCATCAAAGCTCGATCTTCGCCGGCATCATGCGGCGCACCACCAGCCAGATCATGGACGTCCCGGACGCGAATCTGTGGGTGATGGACCGCAAGACGCAGTACTTCGACGAAGTCAAGGCGCTGACCGACGACGACCTGTATCGCGTGCGCGGCGTGCCCGGCATCGAATGGGCCGTGCCGCTGTTCAAAGGTCTGCCGCGCGCCAAAGCATTCGACGGAAATTTTCGCGTCGTGATCATGATGGGCGTCGATGACGCAACGCTGGTCGGCGCGCCGCGCAACATGGTGCTCGGTTCGGCCGACGATCTTCGCCGGCCGGACGCGGTGATCATCGATCGCGTCGGCTACGAATTCTTTTTTCCCGGCCAGCCTTACGAATTGGGGAAACCGCTCGAGCTGAACGACCATCGCGTAAACATCGTCGGAATCTACAACTCGTCCGCGCCGTTTCAAAATCTGCCGGTTTTCTATTCACGGTATAGCCAGGCGGTCACCTACGTAGGCCGCGAGCGTAACCAGTTGTCGTTCGTCTTGGCCAAAGCGGCGCCCGGCGTGAGTGATCGTGAGGCTTCGCGCCGTATCGAAGCCGTCACCGGTCTCCGTGCCGCCACCTCCAGTGAATTCGGCTGGCAGACCATCTGGTATTACATAGATCACACCGGAATCCCGATCAATTTCGGAATCACCATCGGGATCGCGCTGGTAGTGGGCACGATCGTCGCCGGTCAGACATTCTACATCTTCACGCTCGAAAACCTTAAGCAATTCGGCGCTCTGAAAGCCATCGGTGTCACGAACTGGCGCATCACCGGGATGATTCTGTTGCAGGCATTGATGGTCGGCGTGATCGGGTTTTCGATTGGAATCGGCATGACTGCTGCGTTTTTCGAGCTTACCAAGAACGTTCTGGATCTGCGCGGCTTCAGTCTGCTGTGGCAGATCGCGGCGGGCACGGGCGGCACAGTCCTTCTGATCGTGATTCTGGCCAGCCTGATGAGCATCCGCCGCGTGCTGGTGCTGGAACCGGCGATCGTATTCCGAGGTTAAAGGAGTTACGAAATGATACAAGGAGTCGCAGAAATTTCGCCCGGCGAGCGGAGTCCGTTTGGGGTCCTCCATGGGCGGTTCGAAGAGAGCGCCGTTTCTTGCAGGCGCGTGACCAAGGAATTCGTAAGCGGCGACAACCGCACGCTGGTGCTTCGTGGCGTCGATTTCGACGTGAGTTTCGGTGAGATGACGCTGCTGGTCGGCCCGAGCGGTTGCGGCAAGACCACGCTGCTCTCGGTGATCGCGGGCTTGTTGGACCCAACCGGGGGCAACATTTCGGTGCTCGGCCAGAACATGGACGAGTTGTCTGGAGCCGATAGCATTCTGTTCCGCCGCAAGAATCTCGGATTCGTTTTTCAACAGTACAACCTGTTGCCTGCTCTCACCGCGGCGGAGAATGCAGCGGTGCCGTTGCTCGCCGCGGGCGTTCCCCGCAAGCGGGCGGTGGATAAGGCGTCGGCGATGTTGGCCGAGCTCGGCCTGGAGCAGCGGCTTTACGCTTTGCCGTCGCAGCTCTCCGGCGGGCAGCAACAACGCGTCGCATTGGCGCGCGCCCTGGTTCACGAGCCGCGCCTGATCGTCTGTGACGAACCGACCTCGGCGCTCGATCATGAAACCGGCCACGCCGTTATGGAATTGCTCACCACGGTTGCCGTGCGGGAAGATCGCGCGGTCATCGTGGTGACGCATGACAGCCGCGTCTTTGATTTCGCCGACCGGATCGCCCACATGGACGACGGCCGGATTGTAAGGACGGAGGCATCGGAGAAAGCACATTTCCCCGCAACCAGGAATTAATTCCAGAAAGGACCGCAGTATGACCAAGTACGGTTTGCCCATTATCGCAGCTGTTATTCTTGCGCTCAGCATCTTCTCAATCGTCAAATCCCAGCCCGCGCACGCCACGGTTTCGCCACCTTCGCCGCCACCCACGCCCGTGATTCAGGGAAGCGTAGGAGCCGTCGGACTGGTGGAGGCGAGTTCGGAGAACATCGCCGTCAGCGTGCCTGTGCAGGGCATGGTGACTCAGGTGTACGTCAAAGCCGGCGACCGCGTGAACAAGAGCCAGAAGCTGTTTGCGATCGACGATCGCGACCTGCAAGCCGAGCTTGGCTTACGGCGGAGCTCTCTGGCGATGGCGCAAGCGAAACTAGAAAAGCTGTTGCGCTCGCCCAGGCCGGAAGAGATTCCGCCCGCGCAAGCCAAGGTCAATGAAGCCGAGCAGCAGTATCAGGACGCGGACGTCCAACTGAGGCTGATCGAGAGCGTGCGCGACAGGCGCGCAATCCGCGACGAGGATCTGCTGCGACGCCGTATTGCAGTCAAGGCGGCCGGGGCCCGTCTGGATCAGGCCAAGGCCGATCTCGCACTGCTGAAGGCCGGCGCGTGGCAACCTGACATCGAGATCGCCCGGGCCGAGGTCAATGAAGCCCAGCGGCAGGTCGAGCGCGTCCAGGCCGACGTCGACCGCACGATCGTTACCGCGCCTATCACTGGCGAGATCTTACAGTGCAAGGTCCGGGCCGGCGAGTACGCGCAAGCCGGGCAACTGGCGCAGCCCCTCATTCTCATGGGCGCGACCAATCAGCTCAATGTCCGAGCCGACGTGGATGAACAGGACGCGTGGCGTGTGAAGACCGGCGCATCCGCAGTAGCTTCCGTCAGAGGCGATAGCCGCCATCGCTTTCACTTGCGCTTCGTCCGCTTCGAGCCGTACGTGATTCCGAAGAAGAATCTCACCGGCGATAGCACGGAGCGCGTGGATACCCGCGTTCTGCAGGTAATTTTTGCGCTCGCTAAGAGTGCGCCGGTGTACGCCGGGCAGCAGATGGATGTATTCATCGACGCAGGAGAGAAGCAATGAAACGTGCACTGTTCGCAACCATCTTGCTCGCTCTCGAAACCACCATGGGCGCGAGCTGGCCAAAGGTAGGACCGAACTACCAGCCTCCCAAAGCCAATGTTCCAAACTCCTATCATCAACAGGCCGGCGCAGGCACGAACACCGATGCGGCAGTAGGCCACTGGTGGACGACCCTCAATGACGCCGAACTGACGGCCTTGATCGACCGCGCGATTCGCGCCAACCTTGACCTGAAGATCGCGTCTTCGCGGATTCTCGAAGCCCGGGCCGCGAGGCGCATCACTCGCGCCGACTTGTTGCCCGCGATAGAGTCGAGAGACACGATCCAGCGCGTGCGCGGAGGTCTTACCTCCGGCCTGTTCAACGTGAATAAGTCCGCGCAGGGCGGATCAAGTTTGCTGACGCCCTTTGAATCGAGCGTTTATCAATTCGGATTCGACGCGAGCTGGGAGATAGATTTCTTCGGCGGGCGCCGCCGGGCACTGGAAGCAGCAACTGCCGACGTCGCCGCAATGGCGGAAGCGCGGCGCGACACGATGGTCAGCCTGTTGGCCGAGGTGGCACGGAACTACTCGGAGCTGCGCGGATTTCAAAAGCGCCTGGACATCACGAATCAAAATATCAAGCTGCAGCAGGATTCTCTGGACCTCGCCCGGGTTCGCGCCGACGCAGGTTTGGGAACACAGTTCGACGTGGAACGCCAGTCCGCGCAACTCGATTCGACCCGCGCGTTAGTTCCGGCGTTGCAGGCGGCCGAGATCCAGACGATCCACCGGCTTGGGGTCTTGCTCGGCGAAGAACCTGGAGCGTTGCTCAACGAGTTGGCTCAGGCCAAGCCCATACCAACCGTTCCACCGGCTGTGCCCGTGGGCCTTCCCGGAGATTTGCTCAAGCGCCGCCCCGATATCCGAGAGGCAGAAGCGCGCGTGGCGGCGGAGACGGCGCGGGTAGGCGTCGCACGCGCCGATCTTTTCCCGAAATTCCTGCTGACCGGCGCCGCCGGACGCCAGGCAACCGAGCCTTCGGGTCTGACGCTGGGCGCGGGTAATTTCTTTTCTATTGGCCCGGCGATCACCCTGCCAATTTTCACCGGCGGCAAGATTCGTGGAAACATCGAGGCGCAGAAGCAGCGTCTTGACCAGGCGCTGACAGCGTGTCAAAACACCGTGCTTCGATCGCTCGAAGAGACCGAAAACGCCCTGGTTGCGTATGGACACGAGAAGGACCGCCAGGCAAGACTCGTGGCGGCGGTCAATGCGAGCCGCCAAGCGACCATGCTCGCCAACGAACTATACACGCGCGGCCTTTCGGACTTCCTCAGCGTCCTGGACGCCCAGCGCCAGCAGCTCGCAGCCGAAGACGACCTGGCCCAAAGCGACACGGCGGTGATCACGAATTTGGTGGCGCTTTACAAAGCGCTCGGCGGGGGCTGGGAAGCCGCCCCGCTGCAGTAACGCAAATTATCTCGATCAAAAGAATCCTTAAGGCAGGATATTGCATCCAACCTTTTGGAACGGCTCCTCTGGGACCGCAATGCCATCCGAATCCAAGCAGTTCGCATTCCGAAAAGGAAGGTATCGACAATGTTAGGTAAGCTGACCGCGACTGACAATGCGACGTCAACCACAGTCCTACGCGTTGTACTAGGAATTGTTTTCTTCGCTCACGGGGCCCAAAAGATGCTGGGATGGTTTGGAGGATACGGCTTTTCCGGGACCATGGGCTTCTTTACCGGTACGATGCACATTCCGGCGTTCTTGGCCTTTCTAGCCATTGCGGCGGAATTTTTTGGTGGAATAGGCCTGTTACTTGGCCTGCTCACCAGGGTGGCGGCATTTGGCATCGCTGTGAACATGCTGGTGGCGGTGGTGATGGTGCATCGCCAATTTGGTTTCTTCGCGAACTGGTCCGGGACGCAAAAGGGTGAGGGTTTCGAATTCCACCTGCTCGCACTGGCGATGTGCGCCTTCTTATTGATTAAAGGCGCTGGCGCGCTTTCCGTAGACCGGAAACTGTCGCTGGCCGGACGCAACTCCGCGTCGCCGGCTCCGCTAGCTGCTTCATTATGAGCGCAAC
>QHXU01000106.1:0-8920 GCA_003223065.1 Acidobacteriota bacterium
CTGGTGCAGCGTGCCCGCGAGATCGCGCGGCGGCTCCGGGTCTGGATGGAAGGCGCCGACCGCCGCTACGTTTATTGGATTGAGCGCCGCGGACGCGGGGTGTTCCTGCAAGCGACACCAATCGACGTCTCTTCGATCCTTGACGGAATGCTTTTTGACCGGGTGGACACGGTGGTGCTCACGTCGGCCACGCTCGCCGTCGCAGGAGGGTTCGAGTTCACGAAGCAACGGCTCGGGTTACGGAACGCGCGCGCGCTGATCGTCTCCAGCCCATTCGACTACGCGAAGCAGGCCTTGCTTTACGTGCCGCAAAACCTGCCCGACCCGCGCAGCCCCGCGTTCACAGCCGCCGCGGCGCGCGAGATCGTCGAAATCCTCACGCTCAGCCGCGGCCGCGCGTTCGTGCTCTTCACGAGTTATCAACAGATGCGCCTGATATATGATCGCGTGTCGCTCGAAATTCCGTACCAAACGCTGTTGCAGGGGACAGGGCCGCGAACCGCCCTTCTCGACGAGTTCCGCGCCACACCCAACGCCGTTCTGTTCGCGACGGCTTCGTTTTGGCAGGGCGTCGACGTACCGGGCGAGCAGTTGAGTTGCGTTATTATCGATAAGTTGCCGTTCGCGGTCCCGACCGATCCGGTGGTGGAGGCGCGCATCGCGGCGATCCGCGACGAAGGCGGTGACGCGTTTCACCAGTACCAGGTCCCGCAGGCCGCCATTGCGCTGAAGCAGGGATTCGGACGGCTGATTCGAACCCGCTCAGATCGCGGTGTGCTGGCGTTGCTCGATAACCGGATTACGAAAACGCGCTACGGGCAGATCTTTTTCGACAGCCTGCCGGACTATACGTTCACAACCAGGCGCGAGGAAGTAGAGAAATTCTTCGATCATGTTTGAAGTTTCAGTCGAGCAGACCTTCGCCGCCGGACATGCTCTGCGCAATTACAGGGGGAAGTGCGAGAATGTCCACGGCCACAACTTTCGCGTACGGGTGACGATCGAAGGCGAGCGGCTGGACGAAACCGGGCTGCTCGTAGACTTTCTCGAGGTCAAAGCCCTAATGCACTCCATAATCGAGCGGCTTGATCACCAGTTCTTAAACGAAATCACACCTTTTGACGTGAAGAATCCTTCGGCCGAGAACATCGCCCAATATTTCTATGTCGAGATGACACAGGGACTCACAACAACGCCCGTACCCGTTCGGGTTCGCGAAGTGAAGATCTGGGAAACAGATATCCAGAGCGCGAGCTATCTGCCGAAATAGGCCGCGTTGCGCTGCGCAAAGTCAGCCCATTTCTCGGGCAGGTCGTCGAGAGCGAAAATCGCCGAAACCGGACATACCGGCACGCAGGCGCCGCAATCGATGCACTCCACTGGATCGATGTACAACATGTCCTCATTCGGGAACTTGTCGGTATCTTTCTTCGGATGGATGCAATCGACCGGGCAGGCGTCTACACAGGCCGCGTCCTTGACTCCAATGCAGGGTTCCGCAATCACGTAAGCCATAAACAGATTCTCAAACCGGACCGACCTAACAGGCGTGAAACCATTAATAGCACAGCCGGTGCATGAATGACAATGCTAGTGGGATATATGCGTCCAGGCTTGTCGCAGAATACTGCCAGCAGCCACTCTACGCCTCCACTATACCATTGCGAACGGCATAACGGACCAGCTCGCCGACGCTGCGAAGGTTGAGCTTGGTCATAATGCGCCGGCGATGCGTCTCCGCGGTCTTGACACTGATGCTGAGCGCCAGCGCGACCTCCTTGTTGCTCTTTCCTTCGGCCAGAAGTTGAACGATCTCTTGCTCACGGGCGCTCAAGCGAGAGTCATGTGCGCACTTTGGGGCCGCACCGTTCAGGTACCCGCGCAGCATCATTTCGGAAACCTTGCTGGTAAAGGCCGGTTTGTGCTGGGTGAGCAGGTCCACAGCGGAAACCAGATCTCGCATCGCGTCGGACTTGAGGACATAACCGCGGGCACCGGCGTCCAGGACCTCGCGCACCAAGCGCTCGGACTCGTACATCGTGAGGATCAAAACCTCGGTTTTCGGCAACTCTCTCATGATGTGGCGTGTCGCGCCGATGCCGTTCAGTTCGGGCATGCTGATATCCATGATCACTACATCGGGCTTGAGTTTCTTGGCTTGCTCCACGGCCTCACGGCCGTTGGCAGCCTCGGCACAGATCTCCCATTCGGGCTGTGCACCGAGAATCGCGCGCACGCCCGAGCGTACAACGTCGTGGTCGTCTACCAAAAGGATGCGAACCGCCATGCTCCCCCCAAAATTATTCCAGCTTATGAATCGGATTTGCCTATTTTAGCGCGAATTGTGTCCAAAATGTGTCGACGTATCTCAGTTCTAATGGAGACGACGGTCTCGAATGGGATGCTCATTTCGCGGCTAATCTGCTCGTCCGTCTGACTTTGGGCATAACGGCAGAAAAGAATTGCGCGCGCTTCTGGAGAAAGGTCCGTGAGGATTTGGGGCAATTCGTTCGAATACGAACGCGCGCGGAGAGCGCCCGCCGCCCTCGCCTGATGGACGTAACTATTCACTGCAGCGCGAATCTGGGAGGGCAACTGATCAAGCGTCCTGATCCGCCGTTCGCGAATCGCGACCGCCACGGTTTCCAAGACCGTACCGACGCCTTCTTCCGGATCGGCGCCCTCGAGCTTATGACGCAACAGGGAGCGGATCCCGTCTGCAAACTTCGTGTAAAGCGGCGACGCCGCGCCGAGCCCGGCAGCCTGCAACTGATCGAGCAGGTCGCCTTTCATCGCGAAATTAGACACAGGCTTGCTAATATGTACGGAAATGAACACTTACTCAAGTCGGTAAAAGCGGCATTCGCGTAGGAATAATGCCGTAGGCAGGATCAGTGGAATACCTTAGTACGTGATCGGGTTGCGTTTTGCGAGCCAGTAAGTAGGGACGGGCAGATTCGAACTGCCGACCTGTCGCTTAGGAGGCGACCGCTCTATCCATCTGAGCTACGTCCCCATGTCTCTGATTCGATTCTATCAGGACCGCCAGCGCTTGAAGCCTTTTTGCGCGATGTCGCGGCGGTAATGCATGCCGTCGAACCTGATCCGCTCCACCGCGGCGTATGTATTCTTGACCGCGGTAGCCAGGTCCGTACCCGAAGCCGTTATTCCCATCACACGCCCGCCCGCCGTTTCAAAGCCGGCCTTCCCAACTCTCATGCCCGCCTGAAATACCTGCGCGCCGCAATCTTTCATGGCGGCGTCGATTCCCTCAATCACGTCGCCGGTACGCACGCGGCCCGGGTAACCGGCTGCGGCCAGCACGACGCAAACCGAAGGATCAGGCTTCCATTTCAAACTTGCGCCGGCGAGTTCACCGGTGGCGGATCGCATCAGGACGTCCCCGAAGTCTCCCTCGAGGCGATGCATCAGCGGCTGCGTTTCCGGATCGCCAAGGCGCACGTTGAACTCCAGAACCTTGGGGCCGTCCGCCGTTAGCATCAGGCCGGCATAGAGAAAGCCGGTGAATCCGGTAGCGCGGACGGCAGGTTGAATGATGGTGTCGAGGACCCGTTCGGTGTCCGACTGCGAGAGAATGCGGCCGTCGCAGTACGCACCCATTCCTCCCGTGTTGGGTCCTGTATCGCCGTCGGATAGGGCTTTGTGGTCCTGCGTCGCCTCGAGCGCGATGATATTGCGTCCATCGCTCAGAACGATGAAGCTCACCTCTTCGCCTTCGAGGAATTCCTCGATAACGAGCCTTGGGCCAAGTGTCCGGATCGCGGATTCGGCTTCCGAACGGTCATGCGCGATCACGACACCCTTCCCAGCGGCCAGCCCGTCCGCTTTCACCACCAGTGGGTAGTCGAATTTCGCGAGCGCCCGGACGGCAGCCTCGTCGCTTTCGATGCGGACAAACCGCGCCGTAGGGATACCGTGGCGCTGCATAAACTCTTTGGCATACATTTTGCTGGCTTCGAGACGCGCCACCTCTCGCGATGGGCCTACGATGGGTTGGTCGTGGGAGCGAAATTGGTCGACGACACCGGCTACCAGCGGGCCTTCGGGACCAACGACCGAGAGGTCGGCATCAATCGACTCAGCAGCGGCGAGGTAGTCCGTAGTAGCGAGGATCTCGCCCACTTGTGCGACTCCGGGATTTCCTGGCGCTCCGTAGACTTTGTGACCTTCCCTGGAAAGACGCCAGGCAATGGCATGCTCGCGTCCGCCGCTGCCGATAACAAGAATTCTCACTGAAGATGCCAGTTTAACGCGTCACGATAGAATGAAGTTTGAATGCCGACTCGTTACGAGGTTATCGTCGTGGGTGCCGGCCATGCGGGCTGCGAGGCGGCGCGCGCCTGTGCCCGGCTCGGTCTAAGAACCGCGATGATCACCATGAATCTCGACCTGATCGCGCAGATGTCGTGCAATCCCGCGGTCGGCGGCATTGCGAAGGGTCATCTGGTGCGCGAAATAGATGCGCTCGGCGGCGTAATGGGCGAGGTAACGGACGGTGTTGGCATCCAGTTCCGGTTGTTGAATACGAGCCGCGGTCCGGCCGTTTGGTCGCCGCGTGCTCAGTGCGACAAAAAGCAATACCGGCTGCGGATGCGGGAAATACTAGAAAAAGAGCCGAATATCCGGATCTTGCAAGCTGAGGTCGCTCAGCTCTTGATTTCCGACGGTCCGCCACGGGTTACCCGCGGCGTTTTGCTGCGCGACGGTCGAGCGCTGGAAAGCGACGCGGTGGTGGTGACCACCGGCACGTTCTTGAACGGTCTGGCGCATGTTGGCGAACAAACCTTCAGTTGCGGGCGCAGCGGAGAGGCGCCCTCGAACCTGCTTGGCGATCAGCTTCGGACCCTGGGATTAGAGTGGAAGCGGCTGAAGACCGGCACACCGCCGAGGCTGGATGGCCGCACCATTGATTGGTCGCGTTTCGAGCCACAGTACGGAGACCGCGAGCCGACTCCGTTTTCATTCTTGACGCCAAAAATCGAGCGTGAGCAAGTACCTTGCCACATCGCTTATACAACGCCGGAGACCCATCAAGTAATTCGCGAGAATATCTCACGCTCGCCACTCTACAGTGGCGAGATCAAGGGGATCGGACCTCGCTATTGCCCCTCCATCGAAGACAAGGTTGTTAAGTTCCCGGATAAGTTGCGTCACCAGATTTTCCTTGAACCGGAAGGGCTCGATACCTACGAAGTTTATGTGAACGGGATGTCGACAAGCATGCCGATCGATGTTCAGGCTCGCGTCGTTGCGTCCGTGCCGGGCCTTGATGGTGCCGAGATGATCCGGCCCGGATACGCGATCGAGTATGATGCCGTTGATCCCCGGGAACTCACTCAATCCTTGGAAGTTAAGTCCATTGCTCGCCTGTTTCTAGCTGGTCAGATCAATGGCACTTCTGGCTATGAAGAGGCAGCCTGTCAGGGCCTGATCGCTGGACTGAATGCCGCGTGCCGGATCGGCCAAGTTGATCCTGTCATCATCGGGCGGACGGAGGGCTATACCGGAATTCTGATCGAGGATCTGATCAACAAGGGTGCTGATGAGCCGTATCGGATGTTCACCTCGCGCGCCGAATTTCGGTTGCACTTGCGAATCGACAACGCCGACGAGCGTCTGACGCCGATTGGCCGGCGCGTCGGATTGGTGACGGAGGCCCGATGGTCACTGTATTTGCGCAAGATGGAACAGAAAGAGCGGCTGCGACGGTGGATGGCGTCAACAAGGCTGGATGTTGAGGATCATCCTACAATTGTCGGATGGCTTCGCCGTCCGGAAGCTCGAATCGGCGCGCTCTTAGGCAGTATCCGCGACGTGCTCTGCGAGGATCCCGTGCAGGATCCCGTGCATGGCATGATGACGACGCTAGAAACCGAGGTGAAGTACGCCGGCTACATTTCCCAGCAACAACGCCAAGTGGACAGGCTTCGGGATGGCGAGAGGCGTCATATCCCGCTCGATTTTTGCTACTCGGATATTCCAGGCCTCTCTCGCGAAGTGCAGGAAAAGCTCGAACGGGTCCGCCCGGAAACGCTGGGCCAAGCGGGGAGAATCCCTGGCGTCACGCCTGCCGCAATTGCGGTGCTCGACGTCTACCTTAGCCTCGCCCGCTGATGTTTCGGAGACTTCTCTTATCAGAGTTCCCACTGCTGTCCGGGGAGCAAGTGGCGTTGCTGGAGCGGCATTTCGCGTTGGTTTCACGATGGAATCAGAAGATAAATCTTACCCGCATTCAAAGTGTGGAAGAGGCGGTCCGGCTTCACTACTGCGAATCGTTGTTCCTGGGGCAAGTGTTGCCGCTAGGGCAGTTACGAATCGTCGATGTTGGGTCAGGAGCGGGATTTCCGGGTATACCCGTCGCCGTTCTGCGCTCAGACTGCGCTGTCGATCTGGTGGAATCGCATCAGCGGAAAGCAGTCTTTCTTCGCGAAGCGACTCGTGATTTACCGAACGTTCGTGTTTTCCCTAAGCGCGCTGCTTCCCTCGCTTCAAGTTACGATTGGATGATCGCGCGAGCGATTCGTCCAGCCGACGTCCTGTCCCTCGCTCTCGCTCCAAATGTCGCGCTGTTGACAAGCGCGCAACAAGCCAGCAATCTTGTCGGACCCTACCAAATCGAGAAGGTACCTTGGGGAGAACAACGGGTTCTGGTTGTAGGTGAGGTTCCACGTGGAACGTGCTAAGATCTGGGAACGTGGCCAAAACTATCGCGATCACTAATCAGAAGGGTGGCGTCGGGAAGACAACCACCGCAATTAACCTCGGTGCCTCCTTGGCAGCCAATGACTTACGCGTGCTGATCATAGACTCCGACCCTCAGGGAAACGCCACAACCGGCCTCGGTATTGAAAAAAGTCATGAGAATTTCACGCTCTATAACGCACTCCTAGGTGGTTTTTCCATTGAGAAGGCCATTGTGACGACAGAGTGTGAAGGTCTAGATCTGTTACCGGCGGACAAGAACCTGGTAGCGGCGAACCTCGATATGGTTGACCTCGAGGAACGCGAATTCCGCCTCCGTCAAGCGCTGGCCGCCGTAAAGGACCGGTACAACTACATCCTTATCGATTGCCCACCGGCGCTGGATCTACTGAATTTAAACGCTTTAGTCGCTGCTGATTCGGTTCTTATCCCTATACAGTGCGAATTCTTCGCATTGGAGGGTGTTTCGCAGCTCATGGACACGATCGACAAGGTTCGAGAATCGTTTGCACACGCCCTCAAAATTGAGGGTATCCTTCTCACAATGTACGATGATCGGACAAACCTCACGCGACAAGTGGCGGATGACCTGAAAGAGTTTTTCAGCGAGGAAGTGCTCTCGACGGTCATTCCGAGGACCATACGCCTCGCAGAGGCACCAAGCTATGGAAAGCCGATCTTGATGTATGACCCTCGGTCGAGGGGGGCGGAAAGCTATATTAAACTGGCCAAGGAGATTCTGGAGAATGAACAGCGGAAGCAACAAGCAACGCAAAGCGCTGGGTAAAGGGTTATCCGCGCTCCTACCGCCGCGGACCACCTCCCCGATGGCTGTGGCAGCTGCTGCTGCACCTTCTCCGGTCCACGACCTTCCACCGGCGCGGTTGCCGATTGACGCGATCGAGCCCAATCCCATGCAGCCGCGCGTCAGCTTCCAACCAGAGCGGCTCGAGGAGCTTGCGACATCCATCCGCTCGAACGGCATAATTCAGCCTCTGATCGTGCGTCGTCACGAGACCTCCTATCAGATCGTTGCGGGCGAGCGGCGTTGGCGAGCGGCCAAACTCGCAGGGATGACGGAAGTTCCGGTGGTCGTGCAGGAGGTCGCCGATCGGGCGATGCTAGAATTGGCACTCGTCGAGAACATCCAACGCGAGGATCTCAACCCTATTGAAACTGCCCATGCATTCGAGCGTTTAAACCGGGAAATGGGACTGTCCCACGAAGAAATTGGCCGCCGAACCGGCAAGGACCGGACGTCAATCGCGAACGCCGTTCGACTACTGAAGCTCCCACAAGCCGTGCAACTCCTTCTGGCCGAGCACCGAATTTCGATGGGCCATGCTCGAGCTGTCCTCGGCCTCCCAGCCGCTGATCAGCAGCTCCAGGTCGCTGAGAAAGCCGCAGCCCAGGGCATGTCGGTGCGCCAGGTGGAGGCTCTTGTTCAAGAACTTACGTCAAGTCGCGGCAAGGGTGGCCGGGGCTCGAAACATGAGTCGCATACCGATCCCAATGTCAAGGCTGCAATCGACGAGCTTGAGCGCGCCCTCGGTACCCGGGTCCGTATCGTGGAACTCAGCGAACAACGGGGGCGCATTGAGATCGAATACTACTCTCAGGCCGAACTGGACCGAATTTTCCAACAAATCACGGGAGCAAACTAGGGCACCAATTACCTGACTTATTCCTCAACGCCGAGTGTTAGGCCCTCTGCGTGTGTACCAATCTACTGGGGAAAGGTCGGGAACTCTGTTGCATTGAGAACTGCGCTTTCCCTTGTCGGCCCGCTTGGTGTATGGATGGTGTCCTGCCCTTCGTGGCCTTAAACGCGGTTCTATCGGGGGATCACCTATGAGCGGAGCACCGATCCCATTGGTTTTATGCGATACTTTCCGGCTGTTTTGGCGGGGACTTATCGCCGCAATCCTCTATCTGCTTTTCGCCAGTTGAGATAATGTGACCAAACTGGTAAGTCAGATCTGTTAGTACCCAAACTCGAGGACGTGGTGCCGGCGGCAGGAGTCGAACCTGCGACCTACGGATTATGAGACCGTCGCTCTAACCACCTGAGCTACACCGGCGCATTCACTAGCGTAGGAAGGGGCGCGGGTTCTGTCAAGTATACGGATAAAAGGGTATTATTATATTGTTATAGGCGCTATGACCCTCGTAGTCTACAATTTCTGTAATGTCTGTT
>QHXU01000106.1:9107-15948 GCA_003223065.1 Acidobacteriota bacterium
TCAGATTTGCGCCGGCATTCTCGAACCGACGTGCGGTACGGCGGCTGTGAACGGACGCGTCGCGGCTCTGCTCGAGCTCGGCTCGGGGTTTAACCCCGAGTTTTCCGGGCGCGACAATGTATACCTCAATGGCGCCATCCTCGGTCTCTCGACCAAGGATATGGATCAGAGGTTTGATGCAATCGAAGGCTTTGCTGAAATCGGCGAGTTTATCCACCAGCCGGTCAAAACCTACTCAAGCGGCATGGTCATACGGCTCGCTTTCGCCGTCGCAATTCACCTTGATCCGGAAATTCTGCTCGTTGACGAGGCTCTGGCGGTCGGGGACATCTACTTTCGCCAGCGCTGCATGCGCAAGGTTCATGAGCTTAGAGCCCGGGGAATTACGATTCTGTTCGTCTCTCATGCCACAGCCGACGTTAAGGCGTTAGGGGATCGCGCCTTGTGGCTTGATCACGGTCGTGTCATGGCACTCGGGAAGACCGATCTCGTTGTGACGCAGTATCTTGCAGCGATGGCCAAAAAGGATGCCAGGTACCTGGCCCAGGATGGCTTTAACCGTCCTGTACCAGCGAAGCCCGCTCCACAAGAGGTCGTTACCGATCTACCCAACATAGACCACCGCTTCGGTGACGGAAAAGCGGAGGTGCTTGGCATCGCAATTCGCGATGACTCCGGCAATCGGCTCGCCTCGCTCCGTCCAAACTCTACGGTTGTAGTAAGAATTAGCGTACAGGCAAAGGCGAACCTTGAGCGTCCAATCGTCGGGTTCATGTTCCGGAATCATCTGGGCGTAGATTTCGCAGGCACGAACACCTCGCGGGAGGGCTGCCAGCTGCCCCCGATGGCGTCTGGCGAGATCTGCACAGTCGACTTTTACATCGAGATGCCCGCCCTGTACGCGTCTTTCTTTTCCTTCTCGCCGGCAGTAGCGAATGGCACACTTGAGCACTATTCGATCTGTGACTGGATCGACAACGCTATTGCGCTGCACATGGACCCCTCGGAACGGCCCATTTACGGCCATTTTCATTTCCCCTGCCGCGTGGAAGTTAATTCGAGAATCGGCGCGGGAGCCGCAGCATTGTGACGGAGTTCACTGGCGAGCGCGTTATCCCCGGCGAGGTGAACGACGATCTGTGGGCCGAGCACATCGCCCGATACGCCTTCGCCGCCCACTACTCGGCGGGCCGAGCGACTCTTGACATCGGATGCGGCGCCGGCTACGGAGCAGCGGAGCTTGCCCCGCACGCCCGTCTCGTTGTAGGGACTGACATTTCGGCGGACGCAGTAGCCTTCGCCCGCGCACACTACCCGCTAGCTAACGTTCATTTTCTCCAAGCATCCGCAAACGCTTTGCCCTTTGGACATCGCTCCTTCGACGTGGTGACGGCATTTGAGGTGATCGAGCATCTCGAGGACTGGCGCGCTCTTCTCAGCGAAGCGCGCCGCGTGCTCAACCCCGCCGGCGCATTCCTTGTCTCCACGCCGAACAAGCTCTATTACGCCGAGACGCGCGTGCAGGACGGTCCCAATCCGTTTCACACCCACGAGTTCGAGTTCGGGGAATTCCGCGAAGCACTGGCAGAGTTCTTTCCGCGAGTCACGATCCTGCTCCAGAACCGGCTCGAATCATTTGCATTTTGTCCGGAGCACGCCGCCTTTCCGCCGCTCGATGCTCGGATAGACGGGACCCGAGGGTCGGCCGCTCAGGCGCACTTCTTCATCGCGGTGTGCTCAGTCGAGCGCGCGCCCGAGCCGCGCAGTTTTCTGTACGTCCCGCGCGCCGCGAACCTCCTGCGGGAGCGGGAGCACCACATTGAAGTTCTGAAGAACGAGCTGGATAGCGTTATCGCGGATCGCCAAAAACTTATCGAGGCCCATGAGGCTCTTACGGCCCACCTCGAGGAGCACAATCATTGGGCCCTCCAGCTCGAGAAGGACTGGAGAGAAGGGCTCGATCGCATAGCTGAGCTTCAGGACGAGAACATTCGGAAGACCGAATGGGCGATTGAGACCGAGAAACGTCTCACGGGAGAGCTCACCGAACGAGGTGAAGAGCTGGCTCACGCTGTCCGGCTTCTCAACGCAGCGGAGGCCACAGTCATCGAACGCACGCACTGGGCGCAGGAGTTGGACACTCGGCTTCAGCGTCTGGAGGCGCAGTTCGAAATGCTTCGACAATCACGCTGGCTGAAGCTCGGCCGAGTGTTCGGCCTCGGACCGCGGGTGGATGGCGGTGCCTGAGGGGTTGACGCGCCAGTTGTTACCTCACCTATGGCGCCTTGTCAAAGGACTGCCCCTGGTGGTGCTTTCGCCGTTTCTCCTTTTGGCCGCAGCGCTCTCGCTCTTTCTATCGGACCTTTTTTCCAAGGTGCGGCGCCACCGGCCCCTGCCTGAAGACCGAAAACCGTGCACGAAAGCCGCGAGCATCGTCATTCCAAATTGGAATGGGCGCGACCTGTTGGGCAAGTACCTACCGTCAGTCATCTCGTCAATTGAAGCCTACCCTGCCGGCGAAGTCATTGTGATCGACAACGGCTCAACCGACGGCAGCGCCGAGTTTATTCGTTTGAACTTTCCTCAGGTACGTCTGATCGCGCTCGAAAAGAATCTCGGATTCGGTGGGGGATCGAACGCAGGATTTCGCGAAGCGCGCAACGATGTCGTGGTACTGCTAAACAGCGACATGCGTGTGGACCGAGGCTTCCTGGGTCCCCTGCTTGCGGGATTCACCGATGAAAAAGTATTTGCCGTGGCCTGCCAGATCTTCTTCTCCGATCCGAACAGCCGACGCGAAGAAACCGGCTTAACCGAAGGCTGGTGGCAACAAGGCAGCCTGCGGGTGCGGCATCGGATTGACGCCGCCATCCAGACCCCCTATCCCTCTTTCTATGGTGGCGGAGGTTCGTGCGCATTCGACCGCCGCAAATTTCTCGAGCTGGGCGGATTTGACGAGCTGCTCGCGCCATTTTATCTCGAGGATACGGATCTCGGCTACCTCGCATGGAAGCGGGGCTGGAAGGTGCTCTACCAGCCCGCCAGCATCGTTTATCACGAACACCGGGGCACAATCGGTAAGCATTTCAGTGACGGTTACATTCAGTCGGTGCTGAAGACAAATTTTCTGCTGTTCGTGTGGAAGAACATCCATGAGTGGCGCAGGCTGGCCGCGCATTTCTTCTTCGCCTGGGCGGGCGCGGTGTTGAGCTGGGTGTTCGGCGATTCGCCTGAGAGAGCCAGCTTCTCCGGCATTGGCCGCGGCTTGCTTCGGCTTCCGCGCGCGCTTGTTTCTCGTGCCCGGGCGCGCGCGTTGGCCACGATCTCAGACACCGAGGCTTTCCGCCGGCCTCTGGGCGGCCACTTCCGAGATACCTTCGCGAATATGGATGACGACCGTTTGCGTGTATTGTTTGTCTCGCCGTATCCGATCTGCCCGACGGTCCACGGCGGCGGCGTTTTCATGTACCAGACGCTCCGTGAGCTGGCCCGGCTATGCGAATTGCACTTGATCGTGTTGCTCGATTATCCGCAGGAGCGCGATGCGCACGGGGAACTGGATCGCATCTGCGCCTCAACCGAATACGTCGTCCGTTTGGAAGGCAGGCAGAAAGCGATCGGTTCGATAGTACCGCACGCCGTGCGCGAGTTCCGGAATCCCGACCTGGCGTGGCTGATCCACCGCCAGATCTACACGCGGTGCATCGATGTGGTTCAACTCGAATACACCGTCATGGGCCAATACGCAGGCCAGTTCCGGCGAATCCCCAGCATACTGTTCGAGCACGACATCTACTTCCAATCGATCGCTCGTCGGCTTCCTTTCCTCAACAATTTCGTGGAAAAGATGGAGGCTCGCTGGGAGTACCTGCGCTCATTGCGCTACGAGCTGCGGCTGCTTCCCAAGCCGGATCGTATCCAGGTATGTAGCCCCGAAAACGGCGCTTACCTTACATCGTTCCTTCCCGCCCTCAAGGGACGAATCGACGACAGCTATCGGGCCGGCATCGATTCTTCGCTCTACGAATTCCACTCCGGCCGCCGCGAGCCGTTCACGATGCTGTTCCTCGGCAGCTTCCGCCACCTGCCTAACCAGGAAGCTCTCCAATGGTTCGTTGGAAACGTCTTTCCGAGGGTCCGGGCGCAAGAGCCTCGCGCCCGCCTGATCGTGATTGGTTCGGATCCGCCGCCGCGTCACTGGCTTCCTGTGGCCGAGGGCATCGATTTGGTTGGCTTCGTGCAAGACGTCCGCGAACCGCTCAGCCGGTATGCGGTCTTTGTTTGTCCGATTCTCAGCGGCTCGGGGGTACGCGTCAAATTGCTCGAAGCGTTCGCCTCCGGGATTCCTGTCGTATCAACCCGGCTGGGGGCTGAAGGACTTGTGGCTGAGGACGGCCGGATCTGCGCACTTGCAGACCAGCCGAGCGCGTTCGCGGACCGTATCATCGAGCTGTTCCGTAACCCCGAGCAAGCGGCTGCGATGGCGCAGCGGGCGCGAGCGGAAGTGGTCGCGCGAAGGGATATGCGTGGGATGACGGAGAGATTGGTCGAAAGCTACCGCGAGGAGATCCGGCGGCTGCGCGACCGTTCACAGAAATACGCAATGGCCGCGAAGGGCTGAAGGCGGGAAGTCCTCAGCAAAAGCACGGTCCAAGATTTTATTTACCTTTCCGGTCTTTTTCCAGCCTGTCCGCAATGCGATCGGCGACGTGGTTCATCTCCCCGGGTGACGCGTTTTTGGGATGCATGTACGTGCTCCAGACGACGTCGCGGGTCTTGCGGTCCACCAGAAAGATTGCGCCCTTGCTGCGAGAGAGCGGATTCATTGTGGGCTTCGTGAAATCTCTTGTTTGGTCCTTCTGATCCTGCTCCTTTGGTTTCGCGCCGTACAATTCGTCCAGCTTCTGCTCGAAGCCGGTTCCTATGCGATCGGTAAGAACGGCGTCGGCCCGCTGCGCATCGGTCACCACCTGCAGAATCGCGCCGCTGGTGAGGCGGATGGCGAGGAACTGATCGAGACCGCTGGCCATTGGCAGCAGGTAGACTGTTTTGATATTGTCGAGATCCGGACCGCCAGCGGCCAAGACGCCAAGGCCCGCCGCGAGAGACAACAGCAACCGCTTCATAAGTCCATGATACAGCCTGTGGTCACAGGCTATTCTAATGAGGCGGCCGAATGTACAAGAGTCAGAGAATCACTGTGATCATTCCATGCCTGAATGAAGAGCAAGGGGTGGAGCAGGTGCTGCGTCGCATCCCAGAGTTCGTCGACGAGATCATAGTCGTCGACAACGGCTCAACCGACCGGACCGCTGAGGTTGCGAAGGGCTTTGGGGCGAAAGTAATCCGCGAGGACGTTCGAGGATACGGGCGCAGCTACAAGACCGGGTTCGGATCGGCCACGGGCGACCTGATCGTGACCCTCGACGGAGATCACAGCTATCCGCCGGATGCGATCTCCTATCTGCTCGAGGCATTCTTCCACTTGGATGTAGATTTTCTCAACGCGTCGCGGTTTCCCGTACGGCGCCGGCAGTCGATGAGCTTTAAGCATAAGCTCGGGAACCTTATGCTGTCTTTTGCGATGTCTATCCTCTACTTTCGCTGGGTACGCGATTCCCAGTCGGGCATGTGGGTTTTCCGGCGCTCGATTCTCGGGGGTATGAAGCTGATCTCGGACGGGATGGCGTTTTCCGAGGAGATCAAGATCGAGGCCATAAAGAAGAATCGCCTGCGCTTCGCGGAGATTTCGATAATGTACTCGTCGCGGCTGGGCGAGATCAAGCTTAATCCGTGGCGCGACGGGTTCTACAATCTCTGGTTTCTGGTGAAGAAGCGGTTCTCCTAACATGAGGGTCGCCGCGGTAGTTCCCCACTGGAATCGTCGCGACTTGCTGTTCCCTCTGTTCGAAAGCATCCGCGCGCAGACTCTTCCCTTCGACGAAATCATTGTTGCGGACAACGGCTCGACGGATGACTCGGCCGAGCTCGCCGAGAGGGCGGGGGCCCGGGTCCTACGATTGGGCAGGAATCTAGGATTTGCGGCAGCCGTGAACCGGGGAATTGAGGCGACCCGAGCGGACTGGATCGCGACTCTTAACAACGATGTAACACTCGAAGCCAATTGGCTGGCGACGCTTCTGGCGGCCGCAGAACGCGACGGGGCATGGTTCGCCACCGGCAAGATCTTGCGAGCAGAGGACGCTACGATTCTCGACGGCACGTTCGACGCAATCTCGCGGGGAGCCTGCGCCTGCCGGTGCGGGGCCGGAAAGACAGATTCTCCCGAATGGAACAAGACGTGTTCCATCCGATTTGCTCCCATGACCGCCGCTCTCTTTCGGAGAACGCTGTTTGACGAGGTCGGCCTGCTGGACGAAGCCTTTGAGTCTCATCTGGAGGACGTGGATTTCGGCCTGCGCTGCGCACTAGCGGGACGAGAGGGGATTTACGTTCCGGCTGCCGTGGCTCACCATTGCGGCAGTGCCACCCTGGGTGCGTGGAATTCAGATACAGTGCGCCGCATCGCCCGAAATCAAGTGTTGTTGGCGGAAAAGCACTTCCGCGGCCAGCCCACCTGGCCGATCGTGGCAGGACAGTTGCTGTGGGGGTTGCTGGCGCTTCGTCATGCCCGGGGAATGGCTTTCCTGCGGGGCAAGGTGTCCGGGCTTCGATTAGGCCGGGCAATCCGCAACAAGCATAAGGTGCTTCAAGCAGAAAAAGAAAGGCTTCGGTGCATTATCGATGCCAGTGAAAGGGAGATTCTTGAACTCGAGCGGCAGACCGGCTTTGACTGGTATTGGAGGGCCTACTTCTGGCTGCTGCGGCGGTAATCGTTACA
>QHXU01000106.1:15957-16451 GCA_003223065.1 Acidobacteriota bacterium
AATCGTTACATACAACTCAGAAAATGCAGTTGAGCAATGTCTCGACGCACTAACTAAAGTGGCCTCCAATATCACGCCCATTGTGGTGGATAACGGTTCAAGTGACCGCACGCTCAAGCGCGTGCGCGCGCGGACCGGCGTCCAGCTGATCACGAACGAGGAAAATCGAGGATTCGCGACCGCAGTCAACCAAGGCATCCGTTCGAGCAACGCCGAGTTCATCCTTCTGCTGAATCCTGACGTATCACTCCTCACTTCGGTTGACGCGTTGGTGGATGCGGCCCGGCAACACGGTCTCGCAGCAGGAAAGCTGGTGGATCGGGACGGGAACCCGCAAGCCGGATTTAGCATCCGCCGCTTCCCTACAGCGGGCGCCCTGATATTTGAAATCCTAGGCGTCAATCGTTTGTGGCGGTCGAATCCTGTCAACCGCCTTTATCGCTATCTGGATCGCAATCTGGACCAGCCGGGCGACGTGGAGCAACCGGCGGGTG
>QHXU01000106.1:16523-18351 GCA_003223065.1 Acidobacteriota bacterium
TTGAGGACGTCGATTATTGCCGCCGGGCTCGAAGCGCCGGTTATCGTATTGCGTATCTTCCGGGCGTCATTGCTAGTCACGCAGGCGGGCACTCGATAGCTCAGCTCCCGCCAGGGTCCAGGGCGCTCTATTGGTATGTTAGCCTTCTAAGGTACGCGGCTAGGCACTTGCCTCCTTTTGGATATCGGGCGGTCTGCGCAGCGGTAGTGCTTAGTTCGGTTCCGCGGATGATCGCGGGGATGATCCAGGCGGGAAGCCTCACACCCGTCACTGCTTTTTGGAAGATGTTCCGGTTTGCAGGCCTGTGCCTTGTGTCTCGGGGAAGGTCAGCGGCCCGGCGTAGTGATTTTTAAATTCATTCGCATGGCCCAAAAGGACTTAGTCTCCGTCACGATAGTAACCTACAACAGCGGACGATTCATTAAGCGGTGCTTGGATTCCGTCCTCGAACAACGGTATCCGAACCTCGAAGTGATCGTCATCGACAACGCGTCAACCGACGGCACGATAGACATTTTGGAGCAGTTCGGCGGGCGCTGCTATATCAATTACAACGATCAGAACATCGGATTCGCTGCCGCGCAGAATCAGGCCATTTCGTTATCGCATGGGCAATGGGTTCTGACGCTCAACCCGGACGTGCTGCTGCTGCCGAATTTCGTTCAATCGCTGGTGGATGCAGGACAGATCGATGCCAAGGTCGGGACCGTCTGCGGCAAGCTCCTCACTATCCGCGCCAGCTTCGATCTTCCTGAAAAACAGCTGGTTGATTCGACTGGTATCTACTTTACCCCGATGCTGCGGCACCTGGATCGCGGCAGTCAGGAGGTTGATAACGGGCACTACCTCAGCTTCGAGTATGTTTTCGGGGCCACGGCGGCTGCGGCGTTTTACCGGCGGAAGATGATTGAGGACATCGCGATACGTGGCGAGTTCTTCGACCCCGACTTCTTCGTCTATCGCGAGGATGCGGACGTCGCATGGCGGGCACAACTGATGGGCTGGCGTTGCCTTTACACTCCGCTCGCGCGCGGCTACCACGTTCGCAACGTGCTTCCAGGCAACCGGCGCGCGCTGCCACCGGAGATCAACATGCACTCGGTGAAGAACCGGTTTCTTATGCGCATCAAGAATATGACTCCGGATCTGTACCGGCGCAACTGGTTCTCGATTACGGCTCGCGATATCGTGGTGGTGGGGGCGTGCTTGCTGCGCGAGCAGACTTCGCTCAAGGCGTTCTGGTACCTGGCGCGAAATTGGAGGCGGGTGCTCGCCAAGCGCCAGGAGATCATGAAGCGCCGAAAAGCCAAGGACGATTATATTTCCAGTTGGTTTTCCTACAGCCCGGTGAGCCGTCCGGCGCCGAAGCCGAGCGCGCGCACGCTTGCTCGCGCGCGAGCCGCCCGCGGTTAGCGAGATCGATCCAGGTGCGGTTCGCCATCGTCGGTACGCGCGGTATTCCCGCCCGCTACGGCGGTTACGAGACATTCGCGGAGGAGCTTTCGACCCGGCTTGCGGCGCGCGGTCACGAGATGACGGTATATTGCCGCGAGCGTTTTCCGCAATCTGTCTATAGCGGCGTTCGCCTTGGATACCTGCCAACGATCCGGCACAAGTATTTAGAGACAATCGCGCACACATTCATCTCCACCTTGCATCTGCTCGTGCATCGGCAGGACGCAGTGGTTTACTGCAACGCCGCCAATGCCGTTTTCACCTTTCTGCCTAGGCTGCTGGGCATGCCTGTGGCGCTTAATGTCGATGGCGTGGAGCGGCAGCGTAAGAAATGGAACCAATTAGCCAAGGCCTGGTATCGGGTCTCGGAATG
>QHXU01000106.1:18490-24458 GCA_003223065.1 Acidobacteriota bacterium
GGTGGCGACTGATGAAGTGCTGGGTCAGCTTGGCCTTGAACCCCGCGAGTACTTTCTTTACGTCAGCCGCCTGGAGCCGGAAAACAACGCGCTGCTGGTGCGCGAGGCCTTCGAAAAAGTTCGAACACCTCTGAAGCTCGCGTTGATCGGCGACGCGCCGTACGCCGCCGACTATATCCGCCAGGTGCGTAGCACAGCCGACCCGCGTATCGTGATTCCAGGCGCGATCTATGGCCAGGGTTATCGCGAACTCGGCTCGAACTGCTTCGCCTATATCCACGCGACAGAGGTGGGCGGCACGCATCCGGCGCTGATCGAAGCTATGGGGAGAGGCGCGCTCACGATCTATCTGGACACTCCGGAGAACGCCGAGGTTGCCGGCGGCGCGGGCGTCGCTTTCACGTATGAAAATCTAGCCGAGGTCCTCGAGATGGTGCTCCAGATGCCGGAAGGCGAACGCGAGATGTGGCGGGCGCGCGCCGCTGAGCGCGTCCGTTCCCGTTACAGTTGGGATCGAGTGACAGACGCCTATGAGACGTTGCTGACGAGGCTGGCATGCGGAGCTGGATAGAGATATCACGCACACGCATCCGTGAAAATTTCCGCGCCGTGCGGGCGCTGGTGGGCGACTCCGCGGAAGTGATGCCAGTGGTGAAAGCCGACGCCTATCGCCACGGCGCCTTGGAAGTCTCGCGAGCGCTCGAAACGGAGGGTGCCCGCTGGCTTGCGGTGTCGAATGTGGAGGAGGGGATTGCATTGCGCAAGTCTGGCATCGCGGTCCGCATCCTCGTTATGGCCGATTTCCTTCCGGAGGAGCGCGACGCGCTCCAGCCATTCAATCTTACTCCGGTGGTCCACTCGCTCGATGATGTCGCCGCGGTACGCGTTCCCTATCATCTGAAAATCGACAGCGGCATGAGCCGGCTGGGCACGCGCGCCGCTCCTGAAGAGATCGTTCGAACGGTCGCCGCGGCGCCGGCGCAGCTCGAAGGCTTGATGACACACTTCGCGTCGGCGGCGAACTACGATAGCCGGCAGACAGAGGAGCAGATCCGCCACTTCGATGCTGTGCTGGGGGCAATTCGCGCCGCGGGCTTCGCGCCGCGTTATGTACACTTATCGAGCACCATTCCTGTCGCGTACGGACGCACCGAAGCGTGGGGCAACCTAGTGCGGCCCGGCCATGCTATCTACGGCTACGTTTCGCCGGGGCGCGGCGCGGCCCCCCAACCTGCGTTGCGGGTGAGACCTGCGCTTACATGGAAAGCGATGGTGCTGGCGGTAAAAGACATCGATGCAGGCGCGCTGATTGGTTACGGAGGCATGCACCGCGCGGCGCGGCCGATGCGGATCGCGGTGCTGGCGGCCGGTTATGCCGACGGTATTCCCCATCGGCTCTCGAATCGCGGCAAGGTGATCGCGAACGGGAAGCTGGCGCCGATGGTGGGCGCGGTATCGATGGACCTGACTACGATTGACATCACGGCGTGTCCGGAACTCCGCGTGGGCGATGCGGTGACGCTGTTGGGCGAAGAGGGCGGCGTGTCGATCGACGCGCAACAGATCGCGAGGCTGGCCGGAACGATCTCTTATAGCGTGCTGTGCGGGATCAGCGCGAGGGTCAAACGCGTGTACGTGGACTGATTGTATGCGCCCGCAAAAGGCGGCTACACGTCCAGATTCCGGACATCCAGCGCATTCTCCTCGATGAACTTGCGGCGGCTCTCGACGTCCTCTCCCATTAGCGTCGTAAAGATCTGGTCCGACTGCACCAGGTCCTCGAGCGACACTTTCAACAGCGTGCGCGTCTCCGCATTCATCGTGGTTTCCCACAGCTGCTCGGCGTTCATCTCGCCGAGACCTTTGTAGCGCTGGATATTCACCTCGCGCGTGCCTTCGTTTTTCACATAGGCCAGCAATTCACGCCAATTGGGGAGCGCTTCGCGCTGGTTCTCCTTCACGGCAGTGAACGGCGGCTGGTTGTACTTCGCCGCCTGCCTGGCCAACGACCGCAGGCGTCTGTATTCGGGCTGGCCGGCCAGCTCGAGGTTGATCAGACGCTCGGCGTTGGTCGGATCTTTGAACGTAACCATCCAGGCCGAGTGTTCCTCTTCGTGCTTGAGCTCCGCTTCGACATTCACGGCCTTCAGGGCGTCGTATACCTCCTTAAGGTTCTTCTCTTCGCTGAAATCGGCCTTGCTGTCGATGGCCAGCTCCGCGCGCGCGAGTATCTCGACCACGCGAGGATCCCGGAGCCGGCGCTCCAGCCGCCGCCAGGTGATCTGGAACTCGTCGAGCTGCATAAGGAAATTGCGCAGCTCCGTGCCCTCGAGCACGGTGTGGCCGGCCAGCTCGACCTTCAGGTTTTCAGTGGCGCGGCGCAAAATCTCGCGCGTGAATTCCTTGTCGTCCTTAATGTACTTTTCGGTCTTGCCGCGCTTGATACGGTACAACGGCGGCTGGGCGACAAAGATGTTGCCGCGCTTGATCAGCTCCTGCATGTGGCGGAAAAAGAACGTCAGAAGCAGCGTGCGAATATGCGAGCCGTCAACGTCCGCGTCCGTCATGATGATGATCTTGTGGTAGCGCAGGCGCGCCGGATCGAAATCGTCCTTCCCGATACCGGTGCCGATGGCCGTGATCATGGCACGAATTTCCTCGTGCCCGAGCATCTTGTCGTAGCGCGCCTTCTCAACGTTGAGGATCTTACCCTTGAGCGGCAGGATCGCCTGGTAGCGCCGGTCGCGGCCGCTTTTCGCCGTGCCGCCGGCTGATTCGCCCTCCACCAGGAACAACTCGCAGCGTTCGGGGTCCTTCTCCTGGCAATCGGACAGTTTTCCAGGCAGTCCGCCCGAATCAAGCGCGCCCTTGCGGCGCGTCAGGTCGCGCGCTTTTCTCGCCGCTTCTCGCGCCCGGGCCGCGTCGATCGCTTTCGATACGATCTTCCGCATCACACTCGGGTTTTTATCAAAGTACTCGCCCAGCTTCTCGTTGATGAACTGGACTACGTAACCCTGGATGTCGGAATTGAGCTTGCCCTTGGTCTGTCCTTCGAACTGGGGCTGAGGCAGCTTCACGCTCACCACGGCCGTCAGGCCCTCGCGCACGTCGTCGCCGGTGAGGTTTTCTTTCACGTCCTTGAATAGCCCCGCTTGCTGGCCTGCGAAGTTGATGGTGCGGGTCAGCGCGCTGCGGAAGCCGCTCAAATGCGACCCGCCATCCACGGTGTTAATGTTGTTCGCGAAGCTGAACACGGATTCGCTGTAGGAATCGTTGTACTGCAGCGCCACTTCCATCGTGAGAGTACCGCCGTTCGGCAGTTCGCGTTCGCCCTCGAAGTAAATCGGCTTGTCGTGCAGCACGCTCTTGCCGCGGTTCAGGTGCTTGATAAATTCGGCGATGCCGCCGTTGAATTGGAACTCGGTGGAGCGCGCCGGCTCCTCGCGTTCATCCGTGAGCGTGATCTTCAGGCCCTTGTTGAGGAACGCCAGTTCGCGCAACCGCTGCGACAGCGTGTCGAAGTTAAACTTCGTAGCGTCCATGATGGAGCTATCCGGCTTGAAGGTGATCTTCGTGCCGGTCTTGCGGCCTGCCTTGCCCGTCCTCTCCAGCGGCGCCTTGGGGATGCCGCGGCCGTACTCCTGCTCCCAGGTCCCTCCGTCACGCCAGATCTCGAGTTGCAGGACTTCAGAGAGAGCGTTCACGCAGCTCACGCCGACACCGTGGAGTCCGCCCGAAACTTTGTACGAATTCGAGTCGAACTTGCCGCCGGCATGCAGCTTGGTCATCACGACTTCCGCTGCTGAAATACCTTCGTCTTCATGAAGATCGACCGGGATGCCGCGGCCGTTGTCGATTACGGTAATGGAGTCATCTTCGTGAATGGTGACGTTGACTTCGGTGCAATAGCCCGCCAGAGCCTCGTCGACCGAATTATCGACGACCTCGTAAACAAGATGGTGGAGACCGGTATCGCCGGTCGATCCGATATACATCGCTGGGCGGAGGCGCACGGCCTCGAGCCCTTCGAGCACCTTGATGCTCGTCGAGTCGTAAACCTGAACGCTGCCCGTATCCTTAGTAGACATGGTTAGTTGTCCGTGGTTCGTGGTCACCAGGAAGAAGCGTGGCCGGCATCAGCCGCTCACCGCTTGCTACCCGCTTACCACAACGCACATCAAATCCTCATTGGCATAATCACGTATCGATAGTTCTCGGGCTTTTCGCCTCCCGGGCGCAGCTCGCCGGCGCTGTGCGGATCCTTGAACAAGAACGATACCTGCTGGTCGTCTACAGCGCGCAGAAAGTCGAGCAGGTATTGCGCGTTGAAACCGATCTCCACCGCCGTGCCTTGGTAGTTCGCCGGAATGCTTTCCTCGCTCTCACCGGTGTCCGATACCGAAGAGTGCACTTTCACTTCGTCTTGATCCACGCGCACGCGAATCGCGCGCGAGCGTTCATCGGAAAACTGAGATACGCGCTCGATGGCGCCACGGAGCTCCTCACGCTCGAGTGTCACCATGTTCGAATGCTCCTTGGGTAGCACGCGCTCGTAATCAGGAAAGTTTCCGGTGAGCTTACGGCTGAGAAGCAACCGATCGCCCAGCTGGAAGAAGAGATGGTTCTCATCACCGGAGAATCGAACAATCGCCGCCGGGTCCGACTCGCTTGCAAGCTTCTGTAGTTCGGCCATTGCCTTACGCGGCAGCAAGGCTCGATACGCTCCGCCCACGCCGGGAAGTTCACCCGAGCTTTCAACCATCGCCAAGCGATGTCCATCGGTTGCGACCATCACCATGCCACCCTTACGCAACACAAGCAGCGCGCCGTTCAGGGTGAAGCGCGATTCTTCAGTCGAGATCGCGAATACCGTCTTGCCGATCATGGCGGCCAGTACGCCAATGGGAATCTCAGCCAGCACCTCCGGCATCTGTGGCAACTCGGGAAAACTCTCGCGCGACATGCCCGCGATGCGGGTCCTCGATCGCCCGCACACCAGACTTGCCCAGTGGTTCTCCTGAATTTTCACCTGCACATCGCCATCCGGGAGTAAACGGACATAATCGAGCAGGCGCCTGGCTGGAATCGTACCTCCACCGGTTTTTTTCACCTTCGCGGGGCACGAACAACGAATACCGAGCTCAAGGTCCGTCGCCGTCAGGTGAATGCTATCTCCATCCGTCTCCACGAGCACATTCGATAGAATCGGAATGGTCGTCTTCTTTTCAACCACGCCTTGCGAGAGGTTCAGTTCCCGAACCAGATCGGCCCTGCTGACGGTGAATTCCATGGACGTTCCTTGGATGCTGCGATTCTTCTCCCTATGCCTCTTGTATCTAGCATTTATCTAAGAAGAAGATTCATAGGGGTTGTTGAAAAGTTGATTTCTTTCTAAATTGTAGCAAGACCGAGGGGTTAAAGTCATCAGAAGATGTTCAAATCCAGGTGGCCAAAAGAGCACGCTTGAACGCTAGGGACCTTCTCCCACACCCATTCACAGGCGGCCCGATGGGGTGGTTGTGAAATCTGACACTAACCTCAATGGACTGAGTCGGTTACACTGTGTATCAGCCTGTTCAAATCGGCGTCTGTCTGGCGCAGCTTCTCGATTTTCTGGATGGAATGGAGCACGGTGGTGTGGTGCTTCCCGCCGAACATCCGTCCAATTTCAGGCAGCGATGACTGAGTCAGTTCCTTGATCAGGTACATTGCGATTTGACGGGGATAGGCGATATTCCGCGCGTTCGTTTTCTGTTTTAGTTGCGCCGGCTGCAATTGAAAACGTTCCGCAACCGCCCGCAGCACGGAATCCATGGTCACGCGGCGCTCTTGACCGGGAATCAGATACTTCAAAACTTGTTGCGCCATCGCCAGCGTAATGGCAGAGCTTGTGACCGAAGAGTATGCGATGAGCTTCACCAATGCGCCTTCGAGCTCACGCACGTTTGATTTTGTCTTTGTAGCGATG
>QHXU01000106.1:24493-29247 GCA_003223065.1 Acidobacteriota bacterium
GCGCACGTCCTCGGGGAGAGTGACGCCTTCGACTTCTGCTTTCTTGTCGAGAATCGCCATTTTGGTTTCGAGGTCGGGCGGTTGAATGTCGACCATCAGTCCCCACTCGAAACGCGAACGCAGCCGTTCCACCAGACCGGAGGTGTACTTGGGCGGGGAATCGCTTGAGATCACAATCTGCTTCTGGTGATCGTAGAGCTCGTTGAAGGTGTGAAAGAATTCCTCCTGCGTGCGCTCCTTCCCCGCAAGGATTTGGATGTCATCGATCAGCAGAACATCCGCGGACCGGTAGTGCCGATGGAACACCGGCATTCGATCCGAGCGGAAGCAGCTGATCATCTCGTTCATGAAGCGCTCGCTGGATGTGTACACTATGCGCATTTCCGCGTACTGGCTTAGCAAAGCCCGGCCGATCGCGTGCATCAGGTGAGTCTTGCCCATGCCCACGCCGCCATAGATGAACAGCGGATTGTAGCTGCGCGATGGGCTGTTCGCTACGGCGCGCGCCGCCGCATGTGCAAACTGGTTGCAGGAGCCGACCACGAAACTATCGAAGCTGAACTTCGGGTTGAGCTGCCCTGCAGCCGAGCTGAACACCGGCTCGGTTGACGCATTTTCCCCAGCTCCAGCCGCCACGGCGGTCGTGATGTACACCACTTTCTCGACCGGCAGATTCAGCTCGCGGACGGCGTTTTGGACGTCTTCCGCGTACTCCTGTTCCATCCAGTCTTTGGTTACCAGATCCGGTACCAACACTCGCACCGTGCCGCCTTCGGCACTGTCAAACGAGGTTCGCGCCACCCAGTTTTGGTAACCCTGCGAACTGATCCTGGCCGCCAAGCGTGATTTGATGTGTTCCCAGAGATTGGCCTCCGACCGCTTCAGTACCGCTGCCGTCCCCGAACTATCTGTGTTGAGTCCCACTGTAATCCCTTTGTAACGATACAAACGAACGCAAAATTCCCACACAATTTCCACAGACGGTGGAAATCCTAGAGGTCTTCGTCCGATCCTGATTGGAACCGCTGGCTGCTAAACCCCCCGGAGGAGGAGCGTTCACGACCGCCTTCCTCTCCTGTGGGGACTCTAAGCATACCACAAAACCCAATGAGGGGGAGAGGAAGTTTACAATTTTTGGTAGTTGTATTTTGTTATACTTACAAGGATTTTCTGAGTCCTATTCCTGTAGTAGAACATTTTATCCACAGCGCGTTTTTGTGGATTTCTGAGCAAAACCGGTGCGTCGAATGTGCCGCGTTGTATTTGACATTCCTCGCTACGGAGCGCGACAATATAGCTGCTTGCCGGGCGCGGGAGTAACTCAGCTGGTAGAGTGCAACCTTGCCAAGGTTGATGTCGCGGGTTCGAATCCCGTCTCCCGCTCCATCGTGTTTGCTTTCCCGAACAACCATATCCCACGAACGGACAGTCTAGTCGCCGCCGGCCGGCGCAGCGCTTCCGTAAGCCCACTTTTTCCAGTATGATGGAGATGATCCGCCAATTGGCAGAGTGCGTGCCCCCTCTGGGATGGATTCCCAGCATTCAGCGCAAATCACTTGCAGGCGGTAGGACTCAATGGACATCAAACGCGAAGGTGTCGCCAGAAAGAAGCTCATACGGCGCATAATCTACCTTACGCTGACGGCGATGGCGGTCGGGGTGATCACCTGGAGGCTCTCGCTCCTGAAGCCCGCGGCGCCGACGGTGGAACGCGCCACCGTATGGATCGACTCGGTGAAGCGTGGCCCGATGCTTCGAGAAGTGCGAGGTTTGGGCACACTCGTTCCCGAGGACATCATCTGGATTCCGGCAGCCTTCGACAGCCAGGTGGCAAAAATCCTGACGCACTCCGGCGACGACGTGAAACCGGACACCGTTCTGCTGGTATTAAGCAATCCGCAGATGGAACTCGACGCCAACGATCTTGAATGGCAGGTCAAGCAGGCTGAAGCCTCCTACGCCGATTTGAAAGTCAAACTTCAGAGCCAGACATTCGACCAGCAGTCACTGGTTGCGAGCATCGAGAGCGACAAGAAGCAGGCCGAGCTCACCAAGGACCGGGACGAACAACTCCTCAAGCTGAACCTCAAGTCCGAACTCGAGGTGAAACTCTCCGTCGCGAAATGGGAACAATTGGTCGGCAAATACGAGATGGAGAAAAAGAAGCTGGAGATCATGAAGGAATCCGTCGAGGCGCAGTTGGAGTCCCAAAAAGTCCAGATCGCCAAACTCCGGGCCAGCTACATGCTGAAGAAGAAGCAGGTGGACGATCTTACGATCCGAGCGGGCCTTGCGGGCCGAATGCAGGAGATGACGCTCCAGGTTGGCCAGCGCGTGAAGCCCGGCGACGTGCTGGCGAAAGTCGCGCAACCCTGGAGGCTGATGGCCAGGCTGCAGATCGCCGAGACTCAGGCCAAGGATATCGCGCTCAATCAGAAAGCCGAGGTCGACACGCGCAACGGCGTTGTTCCCGGCCACGTCATCCGAATCGACGCGTCGATCGTGAACGGAACGCGTACGGTAGATGTCAAGCTGGACGGCCCTCTGCCCTCGGGCGCCGTGCCTGATCTGAGTGTGGACGGTACGATCGAGATCGAGCGCCTCGCGGATGTGGTTTATGTGGGCCGTCCGGTTTTCGGGCAGCCGAACAGCCAGGTGAGTTTGTTCAAACTGGATGAAGACGGCAAGGGCGCCACGCGCGTCGTGGTGAAGTTGGGCCGCAGCTCGGTGAATACCATCGAGGTGCTGGAAGGCTTGAAAGTGAGCGATCAGGTGATTCTGTCCGACATGTCTGCGCAGGACCAGAACCCCCGCATTCGACTGAATTAGATTTGGGGAGATCGAAAATGGCCGATTCTTTGATTCATCTTGAAGGCGTGACGAAGGTCTTTGTCACGGACGAAGTCGAGACGCATGCGCTGGCCGGTATTCACCTGGACATCAACAAGGGCGAATACCTCTCGATCGCGGGCCCGTCGGGTTGTGGAAAATCGACGTTGCTTGCGATCCTGGGACTGCTCGATTCGCCGACGGAAGGCACGTACGTGTTAAACGGGCGCCCGGTGCAGGGGCTGAAGCTGAGCGAGCGGGCGCGCATTCGCAACCGCGAAATCGGATTCATTTTCCAGGCGTTCAACCTGATCGGCGATCTTACGGTGTACGAGAACGTCGAGCTGCCGCTCACCTATCGCGGCATGCCTGGCGCGGAGCGCAAGAAGCGCGTGCATGAAGCGCTCGAGCGCGTGGGCATGTCCCATCGCGTGAAGCACTATCCTTCACAGCTCTCGGGCGGTCAGCAACAGCGCGTCGCCGTTGCCCGCGCCCTGGCAGGCGACCCATCGATCCTGCTTGCGGATGAGCCCACCGGAAACCTGGATTCCGCCAACGGCGAAGCGGTGATGGATCTGCTGCGCGAGCTGCACCGCGGCGGCGCCACCATTTGCATGGTGACACACGATCCGCGCTACGCCCGTTACGCCGACCGGAACGTGCACCTGTTCGACGGCCGGGTGGTCGAAGAAAGCATCGAGGCGGCGTAGCCGCGGCCGGCGCTTCAGCTCAAACAGTTCACTTCGGTACCGGGCACCACAGAGTACCAAGATTCCCGGAGCCCATATAGCCGGGCCGTGGCCCATCCGATATAAGAGTTTAGATGCTGGAGGCCCACCTGTGAGCGCGGTCATCGATTCCCTTGAAACCAAAGAGCCGACTGAGCTAGAAGTCGTTCCTCCAGTCCCGGAGTCGATCGAAGAAACGGGCATTCCCCCGTCGATTATCGAGCACCTCATCCTCAAGTTTCTTTACTTCCGCGGCGAGGTGATCGGGCGCGACATCGGGAGACATCGGGAGCCTGCTCGGGCTGCAGTTCAGCCTCATCGACGAAATGCTCGAGACGATGAAGCGGCAGCACGTGGTGGGCGTAAAGAAATCGCTCGGCATGGGCAATATGTCGGGCGTCTTCGCGCTCACCGAGACCGGACGGAACCTCACGCGCGAATGCCTGGACAACAACCAGTACACCGGTCCCGCGCCCGTCCCGCTCTATCAATACACGGAGGTGGTGCGGTGCCAGCGGCTCAAGGAAAACTGGCTGAGCCCGGAGCTGCTGCGCAAGGCCTTCAAGCATCTTGTGGTAGAAGCCGACATCCTCGCGCAGATCGGGCCGGCCGTGAACTCGAACAAATCGTTCCTGCTTTATGGGCAGCCGGGTAACGGCAAGACGGCGCTGGCCGAATCTCTGTTTCGCGTCGAAACTGCGCCCATCTACATGCCCTACGCCGTTGAGTGCCAGGGAAATATCATCCAGATCTACGATCCGATCTACCATCAAAAAATCGAGGATCAGGAATTCGTGGTTTCGGCGCTCTCCACCGATTTACCGCACGATGGCCGCTGGTTCAAGTGCCGCCGCCCCTTCATCATCACCGGCGGCGAGTTGGCGCTCGATATGCTGGACCTGAGTTTCAACAGGTTCTCCAAGGTCTACGACGCGCCGTTTCAGCTCAAGGCCAACAACGGCATTTACCTGATTGACGACTTTGGCCGCCAGAAGGCAACCCCGGCGGAGATCCTCAACCGCTGGATTGTTCCGATGGAGCGCCACATCGATTACTTAAGTTTCCAGGCGGGCGGCAAAATGACCGTGCCGTTCGAAGCATTCCTGATTTTCTCCACCAACCTGCGTCCGGACCAATTGGGTGACGAAGCTTTCCTGCGCCGCATCCAGTACAAGATGTTTCTGCGAAGCCCGCGCG
>QHXU01000107.1:0-8048 GCA_003223065.1 Acidobacteriota bacterium
ATTCGAACTATGCGAAAACGCAAACACGGGACCTGACCCCTCTACCTTTCCGCGGATCGGATCCATGCGATCGATTTTCCGGAGCAGCCGGCGAGTGTCGTCGTTCACGGGCTCGGATACGGTGACGACTTCGACGTCCATCTGCATCGGCAGCGTCCAGCCAGTGACGTCGTACGGTAATGAGGGCGGTGCGGCGGCGGGGGTCTGTCCGGAGGCAGGGGGCTGTCCCGGCGCCGGCGGACCGCCGGGCAGCGCGGCTGCCTGTGTCGCCGATCCGGCTGCCTGACCCGCTCCGCGCGGCCGGTTCGCGGCTTGGGCTCCACCCGGTGAGGTGGGCGCCGCCGGGCCTGTCGCCGGCGGGGCGGACGTTTCTTGACCTGCTGTGGGTGAGCCGCCCGGTGCAGCGGGAGCAGCGGGTTGGCGCAAATCCGGATAATGCTGTATTTGATCCATCAGCACGACCCAGGCTCCCGATTTGTACATCGTGCCGTTGGCTTTGAAGTTTTCCGTCGCCTGGTGCACCTCGATTCCGTTGATCATCAGCTTCTCGATCAACGTGGCGGCGGTCGGCAAATCGTGCTGCTCGCGCGGGATCACATACGCGTAGGGTGGGTCCTTGCGGAAACGCTCGATCACCTCGCGGCCCGCCTGATAGCGGGTGTAAAGAAGTTCTTCGCGATATCTGGCCGCGGTGTCGAGCACGGCCATCGATGCACCCAGCATATAGCGCACTGCGTCGCCCAGCCGCCACCAGCCGCCGCGCCACGGGCTAGAGTAGAACACTTCCGTGCGCAGGTCCTGCCTTTCGCGAGGGAACTCGTCGACGGTGTAAAAATGCGGAGTTGCATAACGGTACAGGGCCGTTTCAGTGAGAAATGACACGGTGTTGCGGAAGCTGTTGACATGGTCGACGAAGCCGGGATACCAATCGTCGAAACGGCCGCGGTGCATGGCGCCGGGCATGCCGTGCTCATCCAGGTAGGCTGCCATTGAAGTGCCGAATTTGTTCACCCAGCGCCACATCAGCGGGTGCGGATTTGCCGAAATCGGCTCAGCGAACGGCGGAATCCAGATGCGCGCCGGGAAGGGCGCCGTTTGGTGATGGTTGTAGAACACCTGCGGATAGTAGTCGAGCACCGCGCGCGTGATGGTCTGCGATTCGATCATGTTGTTCATGTATCCGTCGCGATTGTTGTCATGGCCGATGTACTCTTGCCACAGACCGGGCATGTTGCTCACTTCATATGAGGTGCCAAGATTGCCGCGGTACCAGTTCACCACCATGTTTTGACCGTCGGGATTGATGGAGAACCAGAGCACCAGGATCACGTTATCGAGGATTGCTGTGGTCGCAGAATCGGCGCCGGTTACCAGGTTGTAGGCGAGCTGAATGGTGTGTTGGGCGTGCGCCACCTCGGTGGCGTGAAGGCCGCCGTCGATGTGCACGATCACTTTGCCGTTGTGGGCGAGCGCGCGCGCCTCGTCGTCGTTGAGTCCCCGGACCAGCGCGAGACGCCGGGCCGTCTCCTTATATTTGTCGAACTCGGCGAGATTGCGCCCGGACGAGATCAGCGCGATGTACCAGTCACGCCCTTGCGTTGTCTTGCCGACGCGGAGCAGCTTCAGCTTGTCGGTCGCGGCGGCGAGTTTCTGAAAGTACCCGAGCGATTCGTCGTAACTGGCCAGGAAAAAATCGTCGCCGGGTTTATGGCCGAGAACCGACTCCGGCGTCGGGACCTGGGCGGGCGCGGAGGCGGAAAGCAGCAGAATAGCGAGCAGCCTCATACCCAGGTAGGCTATCATTCCTGCCACTTCCGGGGGTCAAGTTCAAGTGCGCGAAACGTCTGGCGAGACGTATCGGGCGCCCGCCGGCTGCTACCATCGAAAATAGCGGGCGCGTAGCTCAGGTGGATAGAGCATCAGCCTTCTAAGCTGAGGGCCGCTGGTTCGAGTCCAGCCGCGCCTACCAATTCTTTCAGTTCAACAGCACCGCCCACTACAACGAAGTATCGGCTAATACAGCACCGACGGCATCCACACCCGCGACGGAGCCTCATAGGGACCCATGGTCATCAAATTCATCATCTTCACCGTGCGGAAGCCGGCCGCGAGGAAGCTGCGAAACAACTCCGGCTCATCGAGCGGCGCAAAGACGACTGTTTCACGGGGAGCCCGCCGCGCCCCCTCCTGCGCCAGCGCCATCATGTCGTCCTCGGATTCACCGACACCGTGTCCGAAGATCACCGGGATGAGGTAGGCGCGAACTCGCCCGTCTCGAACGCGCGCCAGTACGGGAATGCCATGCTGGATCGCCGCCGCCACTTCGCCGCGGCGTGTCGCTTTATATATACGAATGCACAATGCTTCAAGCGCGTCGAGATCGTCTTTCGTTGCATCACGCACGCTCGGATCCGCCGATGCCGCGGGCGACGGCCGCATCAACGCCAGCGGATGCCGCGTATCAAAGCCCAACGACGCGTAGAGCGAAAGCGACGCAGTATTGAACGCATCTTGCACCAGTCGCACCATAGCGATTCCCTGGTCGCGTGCATAGCAAATTACATCGCGCATCAGAAGACGTCCGATGTCGCGACCCTGAAACGCGCAATCGACGGTGATGGGACCGACCCCCGCCACCGGATCGCTGAGCGAAAGGAAATTCGACCCGGTGAGCTGGCCGTCCACCATGGCCGCCACGCCATAGAAATCGGGTCGGTTGACGAGCATGCCGATCACCCGGCGCGCCAGTTGCACGCTCTGGAAGTCCGGCGGGAAGCCGTGAGCGTCAGCGACGTCCTTGAAGGCTTCATAACAAATGCGCCCCAGTTCGTCGATGTGTTCAGGCCCGGGAGACACCAGCGTCGCGTCTGCGCCAGGAGCGGATGCGGTGGCCATGATCTTTTCTCCTTCGTTACACTTAGATCAACGCGGCGCGCGAGTCAAGCCCGCCCGTTGTGGTAAGATCCACCTTGCAAATTCGTCAAGGAGTTTCCTCCTGTGAGAGTTTACGAAACCCATGAAATCCGGAACATCGCCTTGATTGGTCACGGCAATTCCGGTAAAACCTCGCTGACCGCGGGATTGTTGTACACCTCCGGCGCCGCCAATCGCCTGCTTCGCGTGGATGAGGGCAACACGATCACGGATTTCGACGACGAGGAGATCCAACGCAAGATCACAATCTCCACCGCGATCGCCGCCACCGAATGGAACAAGAAGAAGATTAACCTGATCGACACGCCCGGCTTCAATATTTTCATCAATGATACGAAGGCATCGCTGGTTGCGGCCGACGCGGCGATAGTCGCGGTGGACGGAGTGGCCGGCGTCGAGGTCCAAACCGAGAAAGTATGGTCCTTCTCGGACGAATTCAAGCTGCCTCGCGTCATCGTGATTAACAAGCTGGACCGCGAACGCTCGAGTTTCGACCGCGCGCTCGAAAGCATCCAATCGTTCTTCGGACGTACCGCTATTCCCATTCATCTGCCGATGGGCGCTGAGCGCGATTTCATCGGATTCGTCGATCTTGTCCGAATGAAAGCATGCGTGTATGCGCAGGACGGCGACGGCAAAGGGAAGGAGAACGACATCCCGCCCGACCTGGCCGCAGCGGCGCAGAAGGCGCACGAAGCGCTCGTCGAGATGGTGGCCGAAGGCAATGATGCGCTGCTCGAAGAGTTCTTCGAAAAAGGAACTCTGCCGGTCGAGCATATTCTCGACGGCCTGCGCGATGCCGTGCGCCAGATGCGCATCTTTCCCGTGCTGTGCGCCTCGGCGCTCCATAACGTCGGGAGCGATCTGATCCTGAACTTCATCACCGATTATTTTCCCGGGCCGGCCGACCGCGGACCGTGGAAGGGCTCGCTCAACGGCGCCGAGGTCGAGCGCGCCGTTAAAGACTCGGAGCCGGTCTCCGCGTTCGTCTTCAAGACGATCGCCGATCCGTTCGCCGGGCGCGTCTCGTACTTCAAGGTGGTTTCGGGCACTGTCAAGAACGACGCCAGCCTGGTGAACGCGCGCACGGGAACGACGGAGCGCCTCGCACACATCGGCGCGCTTTTCGGCAAGACCATCGCGCCGGTAACGGAATTACATGCCGGCGATCTCGGCGGCGTGGCCAAGCTGAAAGAAACCCTTACGGGCGACACGCTCGCCGAAAAGGGCTCGCTGATCGCGTATCCGGCCGTGAATCTTCCCGAGCCTTCGATCGCCTACGCTATCGCCGCCAAGACGCGCAACGATGAGGACCGGATGGGCAACGCGATCCAGAAGATCCTTGAAGAGGACAAGTCGCTGCGTTTTTACCGCGATCCACAGACCAAGGAATTTCTGCTCGCCGGCAGCGGCCAGCAGCACGTCGAAATCATTGTCAGCCGCCTGAAGAAGCGCTACGGCGTGGACGTGGAACTGCGCGCGCCCAAGATCCCGTACCGTGAGACGATCCGCGGAAGGGCAGACGTGCAGGGCCGCCACAAGAAGCAGACCGGCGGTCACGGCCAGTTCGGCGATTGCTGGATCCGCGTGGAGCCGCTTCCGCGCGGCGCCAAGTTCGAATTCGACAATGAAGTTTTTGGCGGCGCGATTCCCAAAAACTTCATTCCCGCAATTGAAAAAGGCATCGTGGAAGCCGCTGAGAAGGGATATCTCGCCGGGTTTCCCGTGGTGGACTTCAAGGTTGTGGTGTACGACGGGTCATATCACGACGTCGATTCTTCGGAAATGTCGTTTAAGCTGGCGGCGCGGAAGGCGTTCAAAGCGGCGATGGAGGCGGCCAAGCCGGCGTTGCTCGAACCCATCATGAACGTCGAGGTGCAGGCGCCGGTAGAATACGCGGGTGATCTCATGGGCGACATGAACGGGCGGCGCGGACGCATCTCCGGTATGGATACCAAAGGCGGAACACAGATCATCCGCGCCCAAGTGCCCATGGCTGAGATGCTCAACTACCAGAACGACCTCATCTCCATGACGCAGGGCCGCGCAACGTTCACCATGGAGTTCGATCACTACGATTTCGTTCCGTCGGCGCAGTCCGAGAAGATCATCGCCGCAGCCAAGGCAGCCAAGACAGGAGAGGAAGAGGAAGAAGAATAAGGCCCGGTGAATATGCGCCTCGCTGCAATTTTCCTTCTGATCGCGCCGTGCTTCGCGGAAACCAAGGTTCTGAAGGGCTTCACGCTTATCGACGGCACCGGCAAACCCGCCTCGGCGAGCATGGCCATGACCATCGTGAACGGCCGGATTCAATCGGTCGGTCCCACCGCGAATATCAAGACGCCGGCCGGAGCCGAAGCTGTGGACCTGACCGGCAAGTACGTCATGCCCGGCATCATCAACCTGCACGGGCATGTCGGCGCCACGCAGGACCTGGCGCAGGGCGCCCAGTTTTACACACGGGAAAACGTTGAGCGCCAACTTCGAACCTATGCTTCCTACGGCGTAACGACGGTGGTCAGTTTGGGCACGGACCTCGAGCCCATCTTTCAAATTCGCGACGAGCAACGCGCTGGACGCCCCCACCTGGCGCGTGTGTATACGGCCGGCCGCGGTTTTGTCGCCAAGGCTGGGTACCCTCCCGCGGGCGGCATGCGGTATGAAGTCGAGACGCCGGCCGACTGCGCTGCGGATGTCGCCGAGCTTGCGGCAAAGAAAGTGGACCTGGTCAAGATCTGGGTCGACGATCAATTGGGGAAACAGCGCAAGCTTCCCATTGAGCTCTCACGGGCCATCATCGCCGAGGCGGGCCGGCATGGTTTGAAGGTCGCCGCCCACATTTACTATCTCGAAGACGCCAAGCAGCTGGTGGACGCGGGTGTTTACGCGCTGGCGCACAGCGTCCGCGATCAGATCGTCGATCAGGCGTTAATTGACAACATGTACAAGCACGGCGTATGGCAAATAGCGACGCTGACGCGCGAGATTTCTACTTTTATCTACGCGGAGAAGCCCGCGTTTCTGGATGATCCATTCTTTACGCGCAGCGTTTCGTCGCGTGTGGTCGACACCGTCAAAAGTCCGCAGTACGTCGCGCGGCTCAAGGCCGATCCGGACTTTCCGAAATATCCCGGCTTTCTCTCAATGGCGAAGCGAAATCTGAAACGCCTCGCCGATGCAGGGATTAAGATCGGCTTCGGCACCGACAGCGGGCCGCCGGCGCGCTTCCAGGGTTATTTCGAACAGTGGGAGATGGAGTTGATGGCGAGTGCCGGCCTGACACCGATGCAGGTGATCACCGCGGCGACTGGAAACTCAGCGCAGTTCCTGGCGGCCCGGGACATCGGGACGCTCGAACGCGGCAAGTGGGCCGACTTGATCGTCCTGTCCAAGAATCCTCTCGAAGACATCCGGAATACGCGGACGATTGAGGCCGTCTACATCGCAGGCAACGCGGTAGAGCGGTGAAATCGCGAGCGAACTTGCGCTGCGCCGGCGCACTCGCAGCTTGCGGTCTTGGACAGCATTGAAGAGAATGTAAGTTGTCAATTTTCGCATCATGAACAGTACCCGCCCTCCCGGACTGATTGTCGGCATCACCGGCGCCACAGGATCGATTTTCGGGATTCGTCTCCTCGAGACCTTGCAGAACTCCGGCGTGGACACGCACCTGATTGTGAGCAGATGGGGCGCGCGGACGCTAGTGCATGAAACGCGATACACGCTCGATCAGGTTCACCGGATGGCTTCTTTCTATTACTCGCCGAACGATCAGGGGGCCGTGTTATCCAGCGGTTCGTTCTTGACGCGGGGGATGGTCGTGGCTCCGTGCAGTATGCGGACGCTCGCCGCGATCGCCCACGGCCATGACGAGCACCTGATCCACCGCGCCGCGGACGTGATCCTGAAAGAACGGCGCAAGCTGGTGCTGGTGGTCCGTGAAGCTCCGCTGAATGACATCCACCTGGAGAACATGCTGAAGCTGTCCCGCATGGGTGTTGTCATTCTGCCACCGGTCCCCGCTTTCTACAATCATCCGCAGTCAATCGATCAGATCGTCGACCACATTGTCATGCGGATCCTCGACCAGTTCGATATCCGCCTCGACCTCGCGGAGCGCTGGAATGGCGAGATGTCAACCGACCGGGTTCCGGCGCATGCAGGCGACAAGACAAGTTAAGAGTGGCGCGCCGAAAAGTCAGTTCCCGAACGCGAGCACGACGCCATACGTGCGGCTGCCCGGCTCGGCCTCCGGAATGATCCGGGGCCTCACCCAGCCGTGCTTATGGATCGCGTGGTCCATGTGAGTCCGGTACACATAGCGGCCCATGGCGCCGCCCGCGACGATGTCTGAAGCGAAATGCCTCTGCGCTGCAAACCGCGCGGTGCTCACGATGCCGGCCAATCCATAAGACACAATCGGAACGATCTTTGATCCGCGTCCGTACTCGTGGGCGATCAGAGAAGCCAACGACCACGACTCGATTGCGTGGCCTGACGGGAATGAGGTTCCTCCATCGAAAAAGTGCGCCTTTTCAGTGCTCGAATCCGGCCGGTTTCTACCTGCGATTGGCTTCAGAATGCCAACGACGATTACGCTGTCCAACAACGCCTCGGCTCCGAGTACTCCGACCTCTCGCGGCTTTGGATCATCGCGCAGCACACCGTACCCGTAGAACCCGGCAGTCAGCGGGATCAAAGTGTAGGAAGCGCCAATATTTGAAATCCTGTTTGCCCAGCTGACCTGACCTTTGCTGTTCTCCAAAAGCGTGGAGGTCCTGCGATCTGTGGCAATCAGTGCCGCGGTGGCCGCTCCAAATCCGATCCACCACTTTGCGTCACGCTTGCGCATGTGGAACGGGCTGGTCCAGATTTCTTTCTGATCCAGGAGGATGTTTCCACCCAGCTTGTACATGAGCGGCTTGAAGCGCTCGGTATCACCGGGATAATAAATGCGATCTCGAGGATCTTGAAAAGGATTCAGGCCCTGGTTTCCATTGCGATCCTTGTCCGATTGATACTTCGCAGTCTTGGCAGTCCCCGAGGTCTGATCCGTGCCGTTTTCAAAAGTTTGCGCCAGGAGAGGAATCGCGATCGCAAACACTGCAATCATG
>QHXU01000107.1:8087-10300 GCA_003223065.1 Acidobacteriota bacterium
TTGGCGCAACCCCCGGCATAGAACGTCCTGTATAGAAGATTCCGCACCTGATTGCGGTGTTTCAGCCGGACTCCCTGCGTTCCGGTTACTGGCCGTTTTCGGCCCTGCTATCTGGCATATGGAGCGATCAGCTCCGCGATCGAATACAAGCGCCCATCTATCATGACCCTGCGCACGTTCGCCACATCTTTGATGTCGCGCAGAGGCTCACCAGACACAAGCACAAGATCAGCGAGCTTGCCTGGTTCGAGCGAACCGAGGTCCCGTTCATAGCCGAACGCCCTTGCGGGCAGGAGCGTTGCCGTTTGCAAAGCTTCCCACGGCTGGAGTCCATATTTCACTTCTGCCCGGAGACCCAGATGACTCAGAATCGCGATGCCGGGCAGCGGTGAGTCAGTGCCGAGCAGCACCATTCCGCCGCCGTGCAGCACGCTTGCCACGGTTTCCTCTTCTCTCTTAAGATTTTCGAGAGTTACGCTTTGATCTGTCTTGATGGCGCGGTCGCGCGCGGCCATCATCGTCTTCTGTGACCAGGGCGTGTTCAAAGTGGCGATGCGCGGATCATCGAGGATCTGCGGATCTTCTGCATACAATGCGGAAGCGCTGAACGGAGTCGAGATGATGAACATGCCGGATACTGAAAACAGGGATCGGATGTCTTGATAACTGACGCCTCCGAGGGACCGGGTGTAGGAATAGCCCCAGCGCGAAGTTGCGCTGACGTGCGTCATGCCGTCCATCCCGTAGGTCAAGCCGGGCAGTCCATAATGCGAAGCGATCCAGATTCCCAGCTTTTCATGCGCGAACTTCATGGCGATCTGCTGCTGTTCGTGCGGCAAGCGAACGTAGGTCTTCAAATTGTCGTATTCGAGCGCTTGCGCCCGGGCCAGCTCCATATGCAGTTCTTTTTCGGCCGTGACACCGTGATCCGTCGAATAATACCCGCGTTCACCATCAATGGGTTCGCCGGTGCCGAAGTACCGCGGCCCGATGCGGCTGTGCGAGGCAAATGACTCCTTGATCTCCATCTGGCTGTGCGCTGGCTCGCCTTGTGATTGGAGCTCAGTGATGCCATAGGCGAGCCAGAGGCGTCCCACACGATCTCCGTACGTGCTGAGGCCGCCGTAACCATGATTGTGCGCCTCCCACAAGCCGGGCATCACCGTGAGGTCGGAAGCATCGACGACTTCAATTCCACGGTGCAGTTCATCGCGATGCGGCTCGATCTTCTGAATCCGTCTGCCGGCGATGATCAGATCGACGTTGGTGCGGATATTCGGACCGAGCCCATTCCATAGGTGGCCGGAGTGAATCAAGGTGTTCTTGGATACGCTCTCTCGATGCCAAGCCAGGTCGAGAGGTACCGTCTCCGGCGGCGTCGCGCCATCGGAGGCAACCAGGCGCAGTTTCCCGTTGGAAAGGGACAGGATCCGTTTTCCGTCACCGCTCCACGTGGGCGCATCGGTCATTTCATCGTTGATGGCACGAGCTTCACCCGCCGGGTGGCCACTCGAATCGACCGGCCGCACCCAGAGATAGCCGCCCAGCACGAACGCCATCTGGGAGCCGGCCGGCGAGTAGATAGGTCCATCGACGCTGCGCGTACTGATGGACTTGTATGGTGCTGGTTCGGTGTAAGCCGTTTTGCCAGTTGCGAGATCGTCCGTAAGTATCAAGTTGGGCCCCTCGCGGAAACGCCTCGAATAGGGCCTGAGCGCGGCAAAGGAGATAGCTTTGTTATTGGCCGACCAACTCGGTCTCGAGGGCGCGAACGTCGCCTTGATGGCTTCTCTGATCTCGCCGCCCGCCAGGTCGACCGTGTACGTTGTTCCGTCTTGCTTCTGGAAGGCGAGCTTCTTGCCATCGGGAGACCAGGCGGGCTCGAGTTCAGCTGAGTCCGCGAAGTTTGTAACTCGCCGTTCGGCTTTCGTAGCAAGATCGAGGACATATATATCGGCTGTACCGGCCTTATCCGAGCAGTACGCGATTCGTGTGCCGTCGGGCGACCACGCGGGGGACTGCTTGTAGAAGCTGTCGCTGGTCAGTTGTTGCGGTTTGCCGCCGATTTCCATCAACCAGAGCTGATTGAGAGCTTCGAAGACGATCCTTCGGCCATCCGGCGAGAGAGCCGGCGAGAGAATGCCCTTGACCTGGTGGGGCGTCGTGGAATCGAAATCAGGCTGCCGGTGTTTGTACGGACGACGATTCAATTC
>QHXU01000108.1 GCA_003223065.1 Acidobacteriota bacterium
TTCAAAAATATCCGCTTTGCGCCCGTCGTCGGCATCGGGTGTGGGCCGGGTCTCGTAGGCGATGCGGCGCGAGTCGGGCGACCAATCGAGCGCGCCGAAGTGGTGTGGTCCCGCTGCGATTTTCTTCACCACGCGCTTGCCTTCCACGTTCGGCTCAACCGGGATCAGCCACAGCGACTGGTTGTGCGGATTGTCGTCGATCACGCGGAAATCAAGCTTCTCGCGTTTTGCGCGTTCTTCCTGGGTATCGGGTTCGCGCGCGGTGAACGCGATCCACTTGCCGTCCGGCGAAACCGCGTAGGCGCCGAGCGTGCCGCTCCAGCTCGTGAGCATCTCCGCCTCGCCGCCGTCCACCGGGATGCGGTAGATGTTGCGCTTGCCGCTGCGGTCCGATGCGAAGAAGACCCACGCCGAGTCGGGCGAAAAGGCGGGCGCGTTCGAGCTCTTTTCACCGCGGGTAAGCTGCAGGCGATTGCTGCCGTCTGAGCGGGCCAAAAACACCTGGGTGACCGCCTCGCTTTTTTCACCTTCCATCACCGGGTGGGTCTCGGTCCAGGCGGCGAGGCGCCCGTCGGGCGAGGGCACGGCCGCCGTCACGGTCTTTACTTTCATCGAAACTTCGGGCGTCCACTGAGCCCACACCAACGCCGGAAACAGCGCGAACAATGCACATTTAGCGAACATACTTTTCCACCCAATCCAGATGCCTCTGCATGATGTCAAGAACAAATTTCGGCTCCTGCGGCCCGTGCGGAGTGCGCGGATACACGATCATCCTGGCCACAGTGCCCTGTTTTTTTAAGGCGTGATAGTATTCATAACCCTGCGACGTGGGGACGCGAATGTCCGCCTCTCCGTGCAGGACCAGCGTGGGAGTAGTGACGCCGCGAACATGCGTGATGGGCGAGTGCTTCTGGAAAGATTCGAACTGCTCCCAGGGCTCGCCGCCGAAGTAATCGGGCAGGAAGCCGGGGATGTCGGCGGTGCCGGTGAAACTCCACAGATTGGTAACGCCCGCGCCCACGACGGCCGCCTTGAAGCGGTGGGTCTGGGTGATGGTCCACGACGTCATGAATCCGCCGTAACTCCAGCCCATCACCGCCAGGCGATCCGGATCGGCCACGCCCATCGCGATCACTTTGTCGACGCCGGCTTGGTCATCTTCGTAATCCATGCCGCCCCAGTCGTTGTAGTTAGCGAAACGGAACTGCTTGCCGTAACCGCTCGAGCCGCGCGGATTCGGCCGCAACACCGCGTAGCCGCGCGCGGCGAAGGTCGCGATCGGATAAAGACCCCCGCGGCCGATGAACGATTCCGTAAAGACGCCCGCCGGCCCGCCATGGATATTCAGAATGAGCGGATACTTCTTACCGGCCTCGTAGTTCACCGGATAGGTGAGCAGGCCCTCCACCTCGCGCCCGTCTTTCGATTCCCACCGGATCGCTTCCGTTTTTCCGAGCGGCAGCTTGGGCATGTCCGTATTGGCCTGGCTGACGCGCACCGGGGCGTGGTCGCCGGTGGCCATCATGTACGCTTCGGGCGCTTCATCTGGGCTCTCCATCGCCAGCCCCAGATGGGTGCCGCGGGTATTAAGCTGCGCGCCGCCCGAGATCACGCCCTTCGATGGCTCAAACACCGGTTGTGGCGGGCCGTCCACGGGCATTGCGTAGATGCCGTTGCGGGTATGCCGGCTTTCCGAAAATAACAGACGCGCTGCGTCCGCGGTCCAACCGATCAGGTTCGGCTGCTCATCGTAGGTCGCGGGCAAGGTGCGCGCCTCGCCATTGCCGCGATTCCACAGGACGATGCGATTGTCGGTCGCCCAGCGCGGCGGCTCCGTCGATTTCGTGTACGCGAGAAAACGGCCGTCAGGCGAGTAGACGGGTTGCGATTCGGCGGCGCTGGTCGAGGCGATCGATTTGACCGTGCCGTTCGCAACGTCGACTTCCGCGAGGTCCGCTTTGGTCCAATAATCGGCTCTGGGCGCCGGCCAGTGGCTGAAGGCGATAGAGCGCGAATCGGGCGCCCAGCTGAATTCCGCAACGTGACGCTTACCGTCGGTGAGCTTGCGCTGCGCGCGCTTGCCGTCCTCGGCCGCCTCGGCCGGAACAACGTACAGCGACCGGTTTTCCGGATTCGCGTCGATCACGCGATAATCGCGCTTCTCTTTCTTATTCTTTTCTTCGTCCGCCGGCGGCTCGTATCCGGTGAACGCGACCATTTTTCCGTCCGGCGATACTTCGTAGGAGCCGAGAGCGCCCTTGAAGTCCGTCAGCTTTTCCGCCTCGCCGCCGGCGACCGCAATGCGATAGATGTTATTTTTTTCCGAGCGCGCCGAAAGAAAGTAGACGTAGCGGCCATCGGGAGAAAACGAGGGGTTGGTGGCGCTCTTATCCCCGCGCGTTAACTGGATGCGATGCGAACCGCCGGCGTTTGCGAGAAACAGGTGCGTGAGCGTCTCGCTGTGTTCGGCATCCATCACCGCGTGCGCCTGGGTCCAGACGACCTTCGTGCCGTCGGGCGACGGCACCACGCCCGAAACGGTCTTGAACTGCATCGAGAATTCAGGAGTCCACGTGGTGGGGACCTGGGCGGGCGCGATTCCCAGTGCGGCCAGCGCAAAGAAGAGTGTAGCTTTCATCTTGGCAACCACTATACTCCAGAGGCCGGGGATCCTTGTCACGCGCCTTATTGCTGCATGGCCGCCATCTTCTGGACCGTTTGAAAGGTGTCGGCCTCCACTACCGGCTTGTCGGTTCGATACCGCTTCACCCGCGCAAAACGCAGCGCCAGCCCGCTCGGATACCGGGGGCTGACCTGGATCTCGTTGAACGCAATCTCCACCACCAGTTTCGGTTCGACGTACACCGTGTAGCTGTCCCGTCCGGTCTCGAGTTTGAGGAGTGCCTGGGTCTGCCACGCCAGCATCTCATCGGTGAGCCCTTTGAATGTCTTGCCCAGCATCGCGAAGCCGCCCGTTTGTGTATCGCGCGCGCCCAGATGAAGATTGCTGAGGAAGCCCCGGCGTCGTCCGTGCCCCCATTCCGCGGCCAGGATCACCAGATCCAGCGTGCGCGCCTGCTTGATCTTGAGCCAGCTCTGGCCGCGCGCTCCCGCCGCGTATTTCGCTCCGGCGGCTTTCGCCATGATGCCCTCGTGGCCCATGCCCAGGGCCTGCATGAGGAACTCATGGCCTTGCGCGGCGTCCGAAGCGATTGTATGGGGGATTACGGTTTGCGGCGCTAATTCGGTCAGCGCGGCGAAGCGGCGCGCCTGCGATTCATCGAGCATGGGAGCGCCGTTCAGGTACAGCAGGTCGAACCAGAACGGAGTCATCGGCAGCTCCACGCGCAGCCGGTCCACATCCAGCTTGCGCCCGAATCTGCGCATCGTCACCTGAAACGGCTGCGGCCGCCCGCCGGGCTGGAGACTGAGGACCTCGCCATCGAGGATGAAATCCTTTGCGGGCATCGCCCGCGCCGCTTCGACCACCTCCGGCACGGCGGCGGTGACATCGTTCAAGCTGCGCGAGAACACCACCACATCGCCGCCGGACTTGTGTACCTGCACGCGGGCGCCGTCCAGCTTGTACTCGAGCGCCGCCTCTCCCAGGTCCGCCAGGGCGTCGGCGACGTCTTCCGCAGTCTGCGCCAGCATCGGTTGTACCGGCCGGAACAACTGAACGTCGTATTGCGCGAGGCCCGACTCGCCTTGCTCGAGCAAAGCGCGGGCGACCACCGCGATGTCTCCGGCCATCATCGTGGCGCGCCGGACCCGTTCCGCTGCAACGCCGGAGGCCTTTGCCAACGCGTCCAGCATGATGCCTTCGAGCGCGCCCTGCCGAAGCTCTCCCAGCAGCAGGCCCGTGAGGAACTGCTGCTCAGGGCTGGTGGCGCGCGTGAGCATGTCGTGCAGAAGCTCGAACCTGCGCTGTTCGGAACCACGCCCCTGCACAGCCGCCAGAGATTGTAGGATCCGGTCGACTTCAGCCACGGTCAGCGCGGGGGTCTCCGCCACGGAGCTTCCAGCGTCCCTAAGCGCGCCGTACCCGACTCCGATCCGGCCCTGGCGAATGCGCCCGGAAAGGAAGGCAACGACGACGTCGATCTCGTCCTCATGGAGCTGCTTCAAGAGTCTCGCCAGCAGATCCACCTTTTGCAGCCGTTTCGTGGTTTCCGCCACCTGGCGCGACGTCTCGACAACTGTTGCCAGCAACATGTACGCAGGGTAACCTGGATACCATCGCAATATAAATCATGAAAGTTCTTATCGTCATCGTTATCCTTGTGCTGATCGTGGTTGTGATTCCAGTCACGGTCCTGTTCGTCGCTTCCTCTCACTCGACTCTCGCCTTCGAGCCACAACCAAAAGCGATCGGCGTTGATACGCCTGTCACGGTCCGGATCGCCAACCCGCACGGGTTCCGCCGCGTCAAGGCTACGATCGAGCAAAACGGCTCCAACAGCACATTGACAGAAGCCAACAATGCAGCGGCCCGCTTCACTTTCTGGCGCATTCATGCAGAGCCCCGGAATTTCCAATTCACCGCCGGAAAAAACCAGGCGACTGGTCTCAAGGAAGGCAAAGCCCGCCTCGTGTTCGAGGCCCAATCCAACGACCTGCGTGGCGCGGTCGACAGGATTTCGGCCGACGTCGACGTCATCCTCCGCCCGGCCTCGGTTGCGGCCGATGGATTCCAGCACTACATCAACCAGGGCGGTTCCGAACTCGCGGTCTTCACACCATCCGGCTATTGGAGCGAAGCCGGCATCCGTGTCGGCAACCGCACGTTCCGCAGCTTTCCGAAGCCGGGCAGCCCCAATGAGCGTTTCTCCCTGTTCGCTTACTCATGGGACACTCCGCCGGACACCGTACCGGTTGTGTACCTTACGAATCCGGCGGGGACCGAGTCCACAGCCCGTTTTTGGTTCAAACTGTTCCCGAAAAAATTCCGCGCCCGCGACCTGGCGATCGACGACCGGTTCCTTGAAAAAGTCGTGAACCAGATCGATCCGAACAGCTCAGGCGACCTTCTGACCCGTTTCCTGAAGATCAACCGCGAGATGCGCAGGGACAACAACAAGACGCTGGCGGACCTGCGCTTCAAGACCGCAGAAAAGTTCCTCTGGACGGAGGCTTTCCTCCAGCTTTCGAACTCAACAGTAGAGTCGCAATTTGCCGATGTCCGCAGCTACATTTACAACGGCAGGAAAGTGGACCAGCAGGTTCACCTCGGATTCGACCTGGCCGTCGCGCAGCACACGCCGGTGCTCGCCTCGAACGACGGCAAGGTGGTGTGGGCCGCCCCTCTGGGGATTTATGGCAACTGCATCGTCGTGGATCACGGCTACGGCTTACAATCCATTTACGGCCACCTGAGCGAAATCGCTGTGAAAGACGGAGAGATGGTGAAACGCGGTCAAGCCATGGGCAAAAGTGGATCGACGGGCCTGGCCGGCGGCGACCATCTTCACTTCTCAATGCAGGTGGACGGTGTCCAGATAAACCCCATCGAATGGTGGGATGACCACTGGATCAAGGATCACGTCCGACGCCGCATGTGAACGCCCTCACGGAGCGCGTGAAGCCAACGCAGCCCGAACCGCTGCGGGACTAGCGTTGGCAAGCGCGATGGAGACTTCCGTAGCGCGATCGTCGAGCTCGAAGGCCGGAGCAACGGAATGCACCAGACCCCAGGCCAGCGCCTCGGGGGTTGAAAAGACGCGGCCGGTGAGCCCCAGTTCGAGCGTGCGTCGCTCGCCGATGGCGTGCGCCACGGCGCGATAGAGCGCCGCGTGCCAACGGCCGTCGCGAATGTCCGTGAGTCCGAAACTGGTGCCTTGCGCCGCCACGACGACGTGCGCGTTCGCCACCAGCGCGAGACCGCCTGAGATTGCCACGCCCTGAACCGCCGCGACGATGGGCTTGTTGATATGGCGGCCGATGGTGAACAGTTCCTCGTCCTCGCATTCGGCTCCGGCGCAGAATGCCGACCCATCGGCCTCGAGGAGAATTGCGCCCGTTCCCTCTTCAGCAGCGGCATTCTTCAGCTCCTGCAGCAGATCCCGGCACGCAGCCGCGTCGAGGACGTTGCGCTTCTGCGGCGCCGCCAGCGCGATCCGGCACAGCCGGCCGTCCTGCTCGATGCGAAGGCTCATAGGACCTCGAGAGCGAGGTGCTCGCGATGCCCGTGCGCCGCGGCAGCCTCGAATGCAAAGGCAAGCACGCGACGGGTTTCAAGCGGATCGATCAACGCATCCAGGTGGCCGCGGGCGGCGGCGTACCGTGCGTCGAGCCAGCGTTCGTAATCCGAGCGGGTTTGCTCGATGCGCGCCTCCAGTTCTTCGGGAACCGGCTGGCCGCCGTCCTTGTATTTGGCAAGCTCCGGGCCGTGGACGGCCTGTACGGCCGAATCGCCCTCCATCACGCCGATGCGCGCCGTGGGCCACGCGAAGCTGAAGTGCGGATCGAAGCCCTGTCCGGCCATGGCGTAGTAGCCGGCTCCACTCGCGTGATTCAGAGTGAGAATGATCTTCGGCACGGTGGCGCACGCCATTGACTCCACCATTTCCGCTCCGGCGCGAATGATGCCTTCGCTCTCCGCCTCAACGCCGACCATAAACCCGGAGACGTCTTGCAGATAGAGCAGCGGAAGACCGTGGCGCTCCGCATTCTCGACAAAGTACGCCACCTTGCGCGCCGATTCGGTGTAGACGATTCCGCCGATGCGCGGTCCGCCCGTGGTCTTGAGAAAGCCGCGGCGATTCGCGATCACTCCGATCGGACGCCCGTGAAGTTTCGCATGGAACTCCAGATACCCATCGGCGTCCACGATGCGTGCGATCACCTGCTCGACGTTATACGGCAGGCGGTGATCGGCCGGCATCAAATCGTACAATCCTTCGGCGGGTTTCGCGGGCGGGCAGCCTTTCGGCACGGGCGCAGGCGCCGGAGTGCCCGCGATCTTTTGCCGGATGAGGTGGAGGCACTCCGCGTCGTCCCTGGCCGCATAGTGCGCCACGCCGCTGGTGCGTGTATGCAGCGCGGCGCCGCCAAGCGATTCCGCGTCCACCACCTGCCCCACAGCGCCCTTCACCAGGTTCGGGCCGCCGAGTCCCATGAAGCTGGTTCGTTCCACCATGATGATGACATCGGATAACGCCGGCAGGTACGCGCCGCCTGCAATGCACATCCCCATTACCGCCGCGATTTGCGGCACGCGCAGCTTGCGGCGCATGAGCGAGTTGTAATAGAAGATCCGCGCCGCGCCGTATTGGCCGGGGAAGATCCCGTCCTGATAGGGCAGATTGACGCCCGCCGAATCGACCAGGTAGACGATCGGCAGGCGGTTCCGCATGGCGATTTCCTGGGCGCGCAGAATCTTGTGGATGGTTTCCGGCCACCACGCGCCGGCTTTGACCGTGGCGTCGTTGGCAACGATCACCGACGGCCGTCCTTCGATGTGCGCCACTCCCGTGACCACGCCCGCAGCCGGGGCCTGCCCGTCGTATTTGTCGTGCGCCACCAGCAGTCCGATCTCGAGAAAAAATGTTCCCGGGTCGATCACCTTCGCGACGCGCTCCCTGGCAGTGAGCTTGCCCTCCTTGTGTTGTTTCGCGATTTTTTTGGCGCCGCCGCCCAACCGAAGCTTTTCTTCCAGATCCTGCAGCCCGGCGACAAGCGCCCGCATGTGATCGGCTGGCGTTTGAGTCACTAATGTTATAGTAATCGGCCCGCGCTGCTTGGGTCCCGGTATGCGGTAGCTTATCATCCTATTAGCCATGCTCGGCCTCAGCCAGCGCGTGATACAGGCCGCGTGGACGCTGTTTGTCTTCGCGCTGCTGCTCATCGTAATTTACAGAATCGGCCGCACGCTGGTCATTTTCGCGCTGGCGCTGATCTTTGCGCATCTCCTTGCTCCGGTGGTCGAGTTCATCGAGCGGCATGTCCCGGAGCGCGTGCCGAGGATCGCCGTGCTCGCCACCGTGTACGTGGTTTTGGTGGGCGTGCTGATTTCGACCATGATTCCCATCAGCTCGGGCATTGGCGAGGAGGCTGCGGCGCTGGCCAACAGGCTGCCCGAAGTGATGCAACAGGACCCGCTCGGCCATCTGCCCATGCCAGGGTGGCTCGAGCCGCTGCGGCCGCAGCTCACCGCGGTTCTGCGGGACCGGCTCGGCGACCTCGATCAAACGATCTTGCCGCTGCTTAGCAAAGCGAGCACCCACATCATTACCGGGATCGGCGCCGTAATGGGCGCGGTGCTGATCCCCATCCTCAGCTTCTTCTTTCTAAAGGATGGCGCGGCGATCCGCGATGCGATCGTCGAAGCCGCCGCCGGCGCGCGGCGGGAACTGATCGACGATATCTTCTCCGACCTGCATCTTCTCCTCGCCCAGTACATTCGCGCGCTCGTGATTCTGTCGATCGCGACGTTCATCTTTTACATGACGTTTCTCTCGAGTATGCGCGTGCCGTACCCTATTCTGCTGTCCGGTCTCGCGGCCCTGCTCGAATACATTCCGGTGGTGGGACCCCTGACCGCATCAGCCGTAATCCTTCTTGTGGCGGGGTTCGCCGGTTACCAGCACCTGGTATGGATCCTGGTGTTCCTGGTGGTATACCGGATCTTTCAGGACTACGTGCTGAGTCCCTATCTGCTGAGCTCCGGGGTCAAAATCCACCCGCTGCTGGTGCTTTTCGGCGTCCTCGCAGGCGAGCAACTGGCCGGCATTCCAGGAATGTTCTTCTCCGTGCCCGTCATCGCCGCGCTACGCTTGATTCTGATCCGCCTGGGGAGACGGCGTATGCGGCCGGCGAGCCTGTGAGCGAAATGTGGCGCGATCTCTAATTTGCCGCGCCGGCTTCGAGCCGGCGTTGACCGCGCTCCTGTGGTTAGCCCCTTTCGCAGGTGCGCACGTCGTCAGCATGAGCACCGGCGAACTCCGTGTGGACGGCCCTACGGCCGTCTACGAATTGCGGATGCCGATGTATGAGGTCGCGCACGTCTCCAATCCCCAAACGGAACTACTCAATCACATCCGCTTCGACGGCGCGCGCCGCACTTCGGCAAGCTGCCACGAAGAAGAGGGTATGTACGTTTGCCGGGGTGTATATGAGTTTCCGGGGCTCGTGGACCGGCTGGATGTCGAGTGCACGTTCTACCAGATCACGGTGCCAAATCACGTGCACCTGCTGCGCGCTATCCAAGGACCGAACAGCGACCAGGCGGTCTTCGACCAATCCTTTCCGCGCGCGGAGGTGCGCTTCCGCCCGCCATCACGGGCCGAAGTGGTCCTGCGCGAACTCGCGGCAGGCATCTGGCGCGCGGTGGCCAGCCCGGCGGGCCTGCTGTTTCTGCTGAGCCTTGTGATCGCCGCGCGCTCGGCGCGTGAAGCGCTGCTTCTGATAGCGATGTTTCTTGCCGGCGAGTGCGCCGTGCGTCCGGTCGCGGCACGCATCCCGTGGCCGCTATCGCCGCGCTTCATTGAAGCCGCCATGGCGCTGACCGTTGCGTATCTCGCGGTCGAAATCCTGACTCTACCCGACGCGGGCAAGCGCTGGGCAGTGGTCCTGGCCTTGGGATTGTTCCACGGATTATATTTCGCCGGCTTTCCGCTGGGGTACCTGGCGGGAGCGGCCGCGGTGCAGGCAGTACTTGCCACGCTGCTTCTGTTAGCGGCCAGATGGTCCACCCTGGCCATGCGCCGCGCCAGTGCATGGGGTCTCTTGCTGGCCGGACTTGGGTGGTTCACCGCGAGGTTAATCCGGTAGCCGCAGGCTACTCCCGCGGTCGAAGCGGTGAATTTTGTCCGGCCGGAACCGGAACCAGACCGGTGCGTCGAAATCGAATAGGGAGCCGGCGCCCGCGCGCGCCGTCACCCGCATAGCGCCCGCATTAAGGACCACCAGGGTCTCATTGCCCATCTCCTCGGTGACGTACACGCGCGCCTGGGTCCAGCCCGATTGCTCCGTTCGTGAAAGTTCAACGTCTTCGGGCCGGATGCCGAGCGTCACGTTACTCCCCGGATCCTCGATCAGATTCATCGAAGGGCTGCCGACGAAACCGGCGACGAATGTGTTCGCCGGACGATGGTAGACGTTCGACGGCGTGTCGTACTGCTGGACGCGCCCGTCGCGCATCACGGCGATACGGTGCGCGAGCGTCATCGCTTCGGCCTGGTCGTGCGTGACGTAAAGCGTTACTATGCGCAGTTCGTGCTGCAAATGCTTCAGCTCGGCGCGCATTTCGACGCGCAGCCGCGCGTCGAGGTTGGACAGCGGCTCGTCCATCAGAAACGCTTTGGGGCGCCGGATGATCGCCCGGGCCAGCGCTACCCGCTGCCGTTCCCCGCCTGAAAGCTGGCGCGGCAGGTTTTTTAGCAGGCTGGTCAATCCGAGCCGCGCCGCCACATGCTCGACCTCTCTTGCGATCTCCGGCTGCCCGCGTTTCCGCACCTTGAGCGGATAGCCGATATTTTCGGCGATGCTCATGTGGGGGTAGAGAGCGTAGCTTTGGAACACCATCGCGATGTCGCGGTCACGCGCTTCACGATGGGTAATGTCGCGGCCGGCCAGCCGGATCACTCCTTCGTCGGGCGCTTCCAGGCCAGCGATGGTGCGTAGCAGCGTCGACTTTCCGCAACCCGAGGGACCCAGCAGCACAATGAATTCGCCGTCTTTGGCCGCAAGCGACACGCCGCTCACGGCCTCGCGTGTTCCGAATCGCTTGGTGATGCGGTCGAGCTCTAGCCCGTCGCTCATCCCTTCACGGCTCCGAGGGAAAGTCCCCGCACCAGGTACCTTTGCGCCACCGAAGCGAATATCAGCACCGGCAACATGGCGACAACGCCCGCCGCGCTCATCGCGCCCCACTTGATTTCGTACTGCGTGACGCGGGAGGCGATGCCCACCGGCAAGGTCATGGCGGACTCGGTTTGCGTGAGGATCAGCGCGAACAGAAACTCGTTCCAGGCAACGATCAGGCAAAAGACCGCGGTAGCGGCCAGCCCCGGCTTCACCAGCGGCAGCACGATGCGCAGCAGCACGCCCACGGCCGTTTCACCGTCGAGCATCGCTGCTTCTTCGATCTCCCTTGGCACCTCGTCGAAGAACCCGCGCATCATCCACACCACGAACGGGAGATTGAATGCGGTGTAGACGATAGTGAGGCCTACCAGCGAATTCAGCAACCGTGCCTCCCTTAGCATCAGGAACAGTGGAACGATCGTTACGATGGGGGGCAGCATTCGCGTCGAGAGGATCCATCCGGCGATGTTCTCATTCCAGTTCCGGGGCCAATCGAAACGGGCCAGCCCGTAAGCCGCGGGCACGCCGACGAGTAGCGCTGCGATCGTCGACCCCGTTGCCAGCGTCACCGAATTCAGGAAGAAAGCCGTGAAGGAGCCCCGGAATGCATCGGAATAATGCTCGAGCGTCGGCTCGAAAACGAACCACGCCGGCGGATAGGCAAACTGGTCGATTTCGCGCTTGAGCGAGATCGTCACCAACCAGTACACCGGGGCAATTGCGATCAGCAGCGCTGCGCCTGCCGCGGCGTACTTCAGCGCGGTCTTCATCGCGTCCTCATCAGCCGCATCAGACCTCGGGAAAAGAGGATGGTCGCGGCCAGCAGCACGAACGACATCGCGGCGGCATAGCCATAGTTCGAAAAACGGAACGCGTTGCGGTAGATGTAAAGGCTTACCGTCTCGGTGGCCGTGCCGGGCCCGCCTTGAGTCAGGATGAAAATCTGATCAAAGATCCGCACCAGGTCCATGGCCCGCAGCAGCAGTGCGAGCAATATCGTGGGCCTGAGCAGCGGCAGGGTCACGTCGCGGAAGGTCTGCCACGGGCCCGCGCCATCTATGCGCGCAGCCTCCAGCGGTTCCGGCGGGATCGCCTGCAGACCGGCGGAAAGCAGCAGGAACATGAACGGCGTCCATTCCCAGATGTCGACCAGAATCACGGACCA
>QHXU01000109.1:0-554 GCA_003223065.1 Acidobacteriota bacterium
CTTCGCGTACGTGCTGGAAGGAGAAATCGTCTCGCAAGTGGGTGATGGACCCGAGACGACATACTCGGCAGGCCAGATGTTCATGGAGACCCCGAATCAACTTCACGGCGTCTCCCGCAACGCCAGCAGCACCAAACCGGCCAAGTTGCTGGCATTGCTGCTCGCTGAAAAGGGGAAACAACTCACGACGCCGGCTTGAGTCCACAAAAGACCGTGCAAGCCGGCCGAGGTCCTCAGTGTAAACTGAGGCGTGCTTCGCCGCTCGATGGGTTTAATCCGCGCGACCTCCCTGGTTGTGGGCATCATCGTCGGCGCTTCAATATTTGTTCAACCCTCCGAAGTCAGCCGGCACGTCTCGAGCATCCCTGCAATGTTCGCGGTGTGGCTCGGCGCCGGCGTCATGTCGCTTGCGGGAGCGCTGGTCTGCGCCGAGCTGGCCGCGGCGTTTCCGAAGACCGGCGGAATCTACGTCTATCTGAAGGAAACGATGTCGCCCCAGGTGGCCTTCCTCTGGGGATGGGCAATGTTCTGGAGCGCCCATCCCCAGAGGAAGG
>QHXU01000109.1:590-9524 GCA_003223065.1 Acidobacteriota bacterium
TTTCGCGCCGCTTGGGGACCGCGGCACGCGCGCCGTGGCGATCTCGGCGATCCTGACGCTCTCGGCCATCAACTATATCGGCGTGCGCGCGGGAAGCACGGTTCAGACCGCGTTCACGGCGGCGAAACTTTTGGCCATCGGAGCGATATTGGTCGCGGTGGCAGTTATGGTGCCGGGCCACCACCCGGCTGCGTTGTCCAGCGCCGCCACACAGCCCAGCATACGAGAGTTTCTTCTTGGAATCAGCGCGGGCTTGTTCACTTTCGGGGGCTGGCACATGGTGACATACGCAGCCGGGGAAACGCGTGATCCCGAAAAGACAATTCCTCGCGCGCTGCTCATCGGGATGTTGATTGTGACTGTGTGCTATCTGGCTCTGAATGCCGCCTATCTTCGGGTCCTGCCGCTCGAGACCGTGCTCAAATCGACGCGCGTGGCGGCCGATGCAGCGCGGGTGGTCGTCGGCCAGAGCGGAGGCGCAATCGTTTCGGCCCTGGTGATCGTATCCGCCTTCGGAGGGCTGAGCGGAAGCGTTCTAGCCGGCCCGAGGGTTTATTACGCCGCCGCGCGGGACGGACTGGTTTATTACGCCGCCGCGCGGGACGGACTGGCGTTTCGGGCCATGGGCGCGGAGCATCCGCTCTTTCACACGCCGCACATCGCGATTCTGGCGCAGGCGCTGTGGGCCTCAGTGCTGGTTGTAACGGGGACATACCGCACGCTGTTCACTCGCGTCATCTACACGGAATTTCTGTTTTTCGGGTTGGCGGCGCTCGGGCTGCTACGGATGCGCCGGCGTTTAAGGCCGGCGCCGCTGCTGTTTCTTCCCGCTTGCGCGCTGGTGGTGATCAACCAGATTTATGCCGATCCAAAGGAAAGTTCGATCGGGCTGCTGCTGGTGGCCGCCGGTCTGCCAGTCTATTATTTCCTGAAAAAGCCGAACAAAATTGCCAATTATTGATTTTCACAATCATTACTATCCGCCGGCTTATTTGAAGGCGTTGCAGTCGGGCGAGAGCGCGGTCGAGGTTACGGTCGACGAGCAGGGCAATCCGCGCCTGCACTATCCCGGCGATTACAACATCGCCGTGCCGGGGCAGCGCGATCTGGACGTTCGCCTGAAGATGCTCGACGCTCATGGCATCGATATGCAGGTATTGACGTTGACCACGCCCGGAACGCATGTCGAAACGCCGCCGGCGGCCGTTCGCCTGGCGGCTCTTGTCAACGACGAGTTTGCCGCGGCGATGGAGGCCAAGCCGGGAAGGTTCTCGGCCCTCGCGACGCTCCCGCTGAGTGATCCGGCAGCGTCGGTGAAGGAACTGGAGCGCGCATGCCGCCAGCTCGGTCTCCGCGGGGCGATGTTGTTCAGCAACGTGAACGGCGTCGCGCTGGCGGATCAGCGCTTCTATGCGCTGTACGAGCTCGCGAACGATCTCGAGGCCGTGCTGTATATTCATCCAACGCACCCGCTGGGGGTCGAGGCGATGACGGAGTATTGGCTGATGCCACTGGTCGGGTTCTTGTTCGATACGACGCTGGCGGCGGCGAAGCTCGTCTTCAGCGGCGTGGCGGAGCGGTATCCGAAAATCACCTGGGTGCTGGCGCACCTGGGCGGCCAGATTCCGTATATCGCGGAACGGCTGGACCGGGGGCATCGCGCGTTCCGGGAGTGCCGCGTGAATATTCAGCGGCCTCCGAGTGAGTACCTCAAGCGGTTCTATCTGGATACAGTCAACTTCGATGCCCGCGCACTGGAGTTTGCGATCGGGTTCTCAGGCGCCGATCATCTGCTGGCGGGGAGCGATTATGCGCACCAGATCGGGAGCCCGCGGCTGATGCTGGATAGTATTCGAGCGCTGAAGGTGTCCGAAAAGGACAAGGCCGCGATTTTGGGGGGCAACGCAGCGCGGCTGTTGCGGTTGTAGCGCGCGAATCAGGTTCCGCGCATCTCCTGCACCGAAAACGCCACCAGCGCCAGAGTCAGACCGATCATCAACGCTACCGACGTCCAGGCGATCACGTTATAAAAGCGCGAATTGGTCCACTCCTGCATGAGGCTCTTCTTATTAATCAGCAGCGTCATGAAAATCAGTATGAAGGGCAACAGCACGCCGTTCACCACTTGCGAAAAAAGGATCATTTTCACCAGCGGGAATCCGGGAATCAGAATCACCGCTCCTCCGATTACGATCATCAACGTGAACAGCCAATAAAAGATGGGCGCCTCGCTGAACCGGCGATTCACGCCGGATTCAAATCCCAGGCCCTCGCAGACGGAATAAGCGGTGGATAGCGGCAGAATGCAGGCCGCGAACAGCGAGGCGTTAAACAGTCCGGCGGCGAACAGCGCGTAGGCATAGGGTCCGAAGGGGCGGAGGCCGAGGGCGGCGTCGGCGGCATCCTTGATGTCGCGCGGCGCGACGGAATAGATCGCGCCGGCGCAGGCCACGATGATAAAGAACGCTATCACCGTCATCACGATGCAGCCGACGATCACCTCGATGCGCGATTCCGTGTATTCTTTCGCCGTGACGCCTTTCTCGACCACAGCCGCCTGGAGATAGAACTGCATCCAGGGTGCAATCGACGTCCCGACCATGCCGATCACCATCGTGATGTAACCCGCGTCGAACATCAGGACCGGACGCACGCTATCGATGGCCGCGAGTTTCCAGTTCGGCCGCACCAGAATTCCCGAAACGATGTAGGCAATATAAACGACGCAGGCGAACAGGAAAATTTTCTCTACGTTGCTATAGTTGCTCTTGACGATCAGCAGCCACACGGCCGCGGCGCCAAGCGGCACCGAGATATATCGGGACACGCCGAACAATTCAAGCGAACTGGCGACCCCGGCGAAATCGGCCATCAAGTTGGTTAGATTCGCCAATACAAGCACCGCCATCATGACGAATGTGGTCCGGAGTCCGAACTCCTCGCGAATCAGGTCCGAAAGGCCCTTGCCTGTAACCGCTCCCATGCGGGAGCACATCTCCTGGGTGACGATCAGCAGGAGCGTGATCGGCAGCAGCGTCCAGAGCGGCAAATAGCCGTAACGCGCCCCGGCCTGCGAGTAGGTGTAGATCCCGCCGGCGTCGTTATCGACGACCGCGGTAATAAAGCCCGGGCCGATTACCGAAAAGAAGACGGCAACGTGATAGCGGAACCGTTTCAGCATCGCCGTCCTTTGAGCTCATCATTTGTGCCTCAAGACCGAGATGATGTCGTCCACGGTGATCACGCCGGCCATTTTACCCTCTTGATCCACGACCGGGAGCGCCAGAAGATTATATTTGTCGAACAGTTCCGTTATGCGCTCCTGCTGCTCGTTGACCGGGACCTCGATCAGGGTGTCCGCGGCGAGCGTAGCCAGCCGCGTCGGCCCTTCGTGAAGGAACAGGCGGGCCAGCGGCACCGTGGCTCTGAGCCGTCCCTCGCCGTCGACCAGGAACAGCGTGTTGAGGCTCTCGAGCAATTCCTCGTGCGCTTTGAGCGCCTGCAACGCGTCGGCGACCGTGGCATTTTCGCGCAGCACCACGTATTCAGTGTTCATCATTCCGCCGGCGGTATCCTCTTCGAATTCGAGCAGTTCCTGAACCTCCGACTTGGGCTCGCGCTCCATCTCTTCGAGGATTTCTTCGCTCGTTTCCTCACCAAGTTCGGCCAGAACGTCGGCTGCCTCGTCGGGCGCCATCTCCTCGACGATCTCCGCCGCCTTTTGGGTCTCGAGCGACTCTAGAATGCTGGCCTGGATGTTGGGATGGACTTCGGAAAGCGCCTCGGCGGCCACTTCGCTGTCGATGTTCTCGAAGATCGCCTCGCGGTCCTGCGGGCTGAGATCCTCGACGATGTCGGCGAGATCCGCCGGATGCATCTTCTCGAGCAGCCGGTTGGAGATATTCAGTCGCAGGCGGCGCCGGGGATCCGGCTCGAGGATGTTACAGAACTCCCAGCGAATGGAGTGCGGCGGAATGCGGGTTTGCAAGCGGCGCACCCAGCGCGGCGGCAGCACTCCCTGCACGACCCGGCGGAAAATGCTCCGGATTCCGATGTCGACCTCCAGCACCCACAATTGATCGAAACTGTTCTCCTGGCGCAGTTCGAAGGTAACATCGTTGACCCTCACCACCTTGCGCCCCTGGGCATCGATGACCTGCTGATCGAGCAGGTCGCGCACCATGCGCAGCATGTACTCGTCGGAGTGGTACGGGGTCAAGTTCTCGTCGCGAAGATAAATACCGTCCAAGGAGATGGACCGGATCTGGTCGTAACGGACGGTCAGCCAGGTCCAGCCGCCGCCAACCAGGTAACGGTCGACGCGAACCGGGTCTACCAGGGGAACGACAGCGGCGTCCTTGACAACACCAATCCTGTTTCCCTTAAGGTCGAAGACCTTGAGGCCGAGCAGTTCGGTGAGAAACAGAAACTGATCCGCCATCGATGACCCAAGCCCATACGTGGATGTGTGCAAACTGCTTGCACACCCAACTTTAATATGCCCATCCAAGCGTGAAAACGCAAGAGGTTTTTTGGTTAGCGTGGTACTGGAAGCGGCGCTCTAAAACGCGGCCTCCAAAGGCGGGACAGGTGCGCCTACGAATCGCTCAGGGCGCAGATCAAAGCGCCCTTTGCCGTTGAGCATAGCGGATTCTGGGCCAGCCGAATCTCAGAAACCTTGACGGGGAAATCTTGCTCCCCAAGAATCTTCTCGAAACGGTCACGGAACCCCTTCGGAAGCGCAGTACCGCCGCTCAACACCATGGGCACGGGACGATTGAACGCCGGCGCGTGCGAGGTCCGGGCAAACGCGTCCTTGAGCGCGGAAACCAGTGACCGGATCATGTCGTCGTAATACACGCTGATCACCTGGTGCACTTTGTCGGAGAAAGCGCCATTGAAGTGGAACGAAGATTCCTTCGCAAGGCGGATGAGATTCGCGCGCTCCCCCGTTACCGAAGCGGCACTCGCGTCGATGTAATCGCCTGCCTTCGCGATGCTGAAGCTCAGCACCGGCACCGAGAGGTACGCAAGGCAGACGTTGCACAACCCTCCGCCGCAACTGATGCCGATGCCCGTATAGTTCGAGCTTTCGAGCTCGCTATAGATCACCGCCAGGCCCTCATTGATGCTCGTTGGCTGATAACCGAGGTCGGTCAGAATCTGGCGCAAAGTCGCTTCGTGGTAGGTAAGGCTGTCTTCGGCCCCGAGCGGAGCTGCGGGCACGGAATAGCACAGCTTCCGGCCATTGCGGTCGCCCGTAAGCATGGAGGCGAGCATTTGCCGGACAATGCCCAGGCTTTCCGGTTCCTTGGGATCCAGCACGCCACGCGTCATAGGCCGCCGCATCTCGGCATTCAGCAAGCCTGCGAACTTTTCACTCTCGTTGCCATGAACGATGATCTCTCCCATACGTGCCGTGTGGGGGATCTTCTTACGCTCAAGCACCGCTTCGGTGATCTTCGAATACGGAAGTGTCACGAAGGCGTTCAGTTGGGACTCGTAACGAATGTCGCCGTTCGCCCTCTCGGCTACGACGATCCGGCTGGTACCGACGTCGAGGCCCAGTACGGGGTTCTTTGATTCTTGGCTCATTGTAAGGTACCTCCATCACTCTTCACTCTTCCCGCGCGCAGGGGGCTGCGCCGCCGTTGTGTCAAGAACTGATGTGGCCGCCGCATCCTGCGCGGCCTGCTGTTTCAGAGCGGCTGCAATGTCCTTGTAACGGCGCCGCAGGATGGCCTTGAAGCGCACACCGGATAGTCCTTGTGCCGCAGCCTGGCGCTCGACCCGCTCCTCGGCCAGATCCAGGCCCTTCCATCGCCCGCCCGTGACCTCGAGGAATGTAGCGTCGTGATCGAACCCGAAAGCATACAGACTCGGCAGCGGGATTGCGTAATTATCGGGTAACCCGACTTCCGCAAACGGGAACTTGCCGGCCCAATCGACGTGCGCTCCAATGCGCATGTTCAGCGGGTTCACCGAGACCTGCGCATGCGTGATACAGTCTTCCGCGGCAATGTGATAGCGGGAGCGCAGCATTTCGGTCAGGACCTTGGCCGCCGAGATCTGAGCCGGCGTCACTTCGCCGACCGCGCCCGTCTGGCCCTCGACCGCCACGCCCAGAAAACTATCGTTCAGGTTGACGTAGATTCCCCCGGCGTCCGCCCATACCGAACTGCCGGCGTGGTTTGCGGCGTCTGATTCATCGACAATGCGAAATACGCGGCCGAAGCGATCGATCAGATAGTGGTAGGATCCCTCCCGCCGGATCATTTCAAGCAGGTTGCGCCCCAGTCGCTTCAGGACCCGGGTCTTGTCCTCTTGAAAGGGCGGAAGTTGACTTTCCGTTGTGTGATAGACGATGCCCACGGGCGCGGTCCCGTATTTCGCCGCAACAACGCCGCCCTGCGGAAAAATCGGATAAGGGGCGCGCGGTCGGTCGTGGACCGCGAACGTCAGGTCAACCCGCAGGCCGTTACTGTATAGCTCGAACGAATTCGAGGTCTCGACGCGCCAGACTCGGGGAGCCGCGGGTGGCACGACGGAGGAGGAATCGGGAATCGGGATCACCAGCTCGCGCTCACGGGCGAAAGTCTCGGCGGTACCGGTCGGAATAGGTCCCGGTACCACAGCGAACGCGGCGACTATCACGACCCAGTTGAGATACCTGGCCGGACGTGCAGCTCCCGCACGGCGCTGCAGCAACGCCATTTCGCAGCGCAGATAACGCAAGCGCTTCACCGGATCCGGGATCCGGCCGGCGTGACGTTCCACTGCGGGCGCGGCTTTGAGAATGAAACGTCGCGTATTCACGCGGAGTAATCCTTGTTTCTGGAGTGGGCTTCCGTGCGCAAAGCTCTCGCTTGTTGAACATCGGCCCGGACGGGGGAAAACCTTAGTTCTTCTTACCCGGGCGAACTACTAAGCCCGGGTGGATCTGCCGGTGCGGTACGCCCAGTCGAGCGCCGGAGGGGCCAAAAGCGTCGGCCACCGACATGAATACAACGATTCCATAGACTTGCTGCGGGATCACCGCGAGTGAGAGGCCGAGCTGCGCCACCACCAGTCCCACTTCCCCGCGCGGCATCATCCCAATCCCGATCTTGAGAGCCTCGCGGCGGCCGAGTTTGAGGGCTCCCAGGCCGCATCCCACGATTTTCGAAACTACGGCCGCGGCGAGAATCGCGACCGCGAGCAGCGCCGTCGAGCGATCAACCAGCGATATGAGATCGAGATGGATTCCAATGCCGGCGAGAAAGAACGGTGCAAATAACTCCGCCACGCCGTGGGTCATGGTATGGACGCGCGCCTCGGCCGTTCCGGAGAGCGCCATTCCCGCGAGAAACGCCCCGATAATCGCAGCCACACCGGCGTAGACGGCCATTACCGCCAACCCGAACATCAGCAGTATGGCCAGCGTGAATCGCGCATCGGGACCGCGCAGACCTGCCTCCAGGCGTGGCATAACGTGACTGAGCGCCCGCGATCCCCACCTTGCCACCAGAATCGTAAACCCGCAGGCGAGCACGAACGTCGTGGCCAGGTCAATCCAGTGAATTCCGCCTCTGGCCAGACTGCTGACGGCAGCGAGCACCGCCAGCCCGAGCACATCGTCGATTACGGCAGCCGCCAGAATGGTGCGGCTCGATACCTCCGCGAGCAATCGCTTCGCTTCGAGTACCCTGGCCGTGATCCCGACGCTGGTGGCGACCATTGCCGCCGCCACGAACCACGATTCGATGGTGGGTTGGCCGAACGCGCGCATGACCGCCCATCCGAGCAGAAGCGGTGCGATCACGCCCAGCGTCGCCACCCACACCGCGGTTTTCCCCAGACCCGCGAACTCCGAAGGCCGCACCTCCAACCCGACCCGGAACAGGAGGAACATCACGCCCAGATCGGCGAAGGCGTCGAGCACCGGATCGGGCGTCACCCATCCGAGCAGGGCGGGGCCGATCAGGATTCCGGCGAGGATTTCGCCAACGATCCCGGGTTGACGGAGACGCTCACATAGTTCCGCGAGGAGGCGGGCCGATCCGAAAACGGCCAGCATCGCAAGGGCGAGCCCGCCGCCGTGCATCGCGCTCCAGCCTAAGCGTGCGTGGGACGCGCCAGGGCCTGCTCGGCCGGGAGGGTAATGGTGAACTCGGCGCCGCGCCCATCGGGGCGGTTGGAGGCGCGTACTTGACCCTCATCCTGTTTCACAATCGTCTCCACAATGTGCAGGCCAAGACCCCCTTTCGACTTTGTCGAAATGTGCGGCTTGAAAATGTCGTTCAGAATCTCGGGTGCGATGCCGGGCCCTTCGTCGCGAACCACGATCTCGATCTGATCGTCGCGGCGGCGCGCGCTCACGTGTATCGTGCCGCCCTGCGGCATCGCGCGGACCGCGTTCGAGAAGAGATTGATGAGCACACGCTCCCAGGCCCAGTTGCGGCGCAGTTCGAGTCCGGGCTCGACGTCGCAGGCGAAGCGGATCCCAGGCCGGCGGCCGGCCACGAGCGAATCCTCGACGAAAGCGATGGCGTTTTGGAGAATGGTCTCGAAGGCTCCGGCGGCATGCTCGCTCGCCTGGAGGCTTTCGGTAATCCCCTTGCCGCGTTCGATGCTGCGCAGCATCGCGGCCGAGAGCGCGGCCCAGCGCGGATCAGTCGAGAGCAAGTCAGCCGCGTCGACCAATGTTTGAAACACATTGTTCAAATCGTGTATGAGGCAGGGCAGCGTCAGGTCGCTGGTTTGCGAAGGCTTGTCGTGTTCCATCCGATCGGGAGCCATTAGTGGGTGATTTGACGCAGTGTACTAAAAAATTCAGGAAAAGACACGCCCGCCACCTCGGCTCCTTCGATGGCGCATGGACCGTCAGCGGCAAGAGCGGCCGCCGCGAAGGCCATGGCGATGCGATGATCGCCCGCTGAGTCCAACTCGGCGGCG
>QHXU01000109.1:9568-11114 GCA_003223065.1 Acidobacteriota bacterium
CTGCGGAAATTCGCCTCTAAAGAAGCGATCCGGTCGGTCTCTTTGACGCGGAGTTCGGAGGCATCGCGCACTGTCAGACCGCCTTCGCTCGCCGCGCCTAGAACCGCGAGCGCCGGAATTTCATCGATTAATGCCGCGGTCAGGGCGCCCTCGATCAAACCGCCTGAGATTTTCGACGCGCGGATCCGCAGGTTGCCCACCAGTTCCCCTCCGGTCTGACGGAGGTCGAGAACCTGGATCGCGGCGCCCATCGAGACCAGAAAATCGAGCAGCGCCGAGCGCGTGGGATTGAGCCCGACGCCATGGATCACGAGGTTTGCTTCTCCTACCAGCAACGCGGCGACCAGGAAGAAGGCGGCTGAGCTGAGGTCGCCGGGGACTACAAGTTCGCGGGCGGTGAGCCGTGCGCCGGAAGACAGCCGGATGACGCGCTGACGACTCTCTATTTCGGCGCCAAACTCCTTAAGCGCAATCTCAGTGTGGTCTCGCGTGCGCACCGGCTCGCGAACGATAGTGTCTCCCTGTGCGAATAAGCCGGCGAGAAGCACGCAGCTTTTCACCTGCGCGCTCGCCACCGGCAGAGTGTAATCGATGCCGTGCAGAGGCCGCCCGTGAATGGTCAGCGGGGGATATCGGCCGTCGCGCGCTTCGATCGAAGCGCCCATTTGGCCGAGCGGCAGTATGATCCGCTCCATGGGCCGGCGCGAGAGCGACTCGTCGCCGCCAATGCGGGTGGTGAACGGCTGCGCCGCCAAAATTCCCGAGAGCATGCGAATCGTGGAGCCGGAGTTGCCCGCGTCGAGGTCGCCACGTGGCTGGCGGAGGCTGCCGCCGTGAATCACCACGCGGCCGTCCTTGCGTTCGATGGCGGATCCCAGCGCCGCCATGGCGTCCAGTGTGGATTGACAATCGGCGCCGGTCGAGTAATTGGTGATGGTGCTCGATCCCTCGGCGATTCCTGCCAGCATCGCGTAGCGATGGGAGATCGACTTGTCGCCGGGAACGGTCAGGATTCCGTCGATGGCCTTGGCCGGGGAAACAATCTCCCGCATGAAATTTCAGTGTAAAGCAGCGCCGGCTTCGGCGAATGTCACTTGAACAATAATGGTGGAGGGACGTCGACGGGGGCTGTTATGCGGTCATTAGGAAACGGCCTCCGAAGGGGAAAATTCACGAAGGAGATGAGGGATGAGCAAGGTGCGGGTATTGGTTGGAACGCGCAAGGGCGCGTTCGTCCTCACATCGGACGGCAAGCGCAAACATTGGGAAATCAGCGGCCCCCACTTTGGGGGCTGGGAGATTTACCATCTCAAGGGTTCGCCCGTCGACCCGAATCGCGTGTATGCGTCGCAGTCCAGCGGCTGGTTCGGGCAGTTGATCCAGCGCTCCAACGACGGCGGCAAGACATGGGAGCCGGTGGGCAACAAGTTCGTGTACGACGGCGTCCCCGGCACTCACCAGTGGTACGACGGTACGCCCCATCCCTGGGAGTTCAAGCGAGTCTGGCATCTCGAACCATCGCTGACCGATCCCGATACTGTTTACG
>QHXU01000109.1:11266-24023 GCA_003223065.1 Acidobacteriota bacterium
GAATGTGTCTGCACACGATCCTTCTGGATCCGGGCCACCCCGGACGGATCTTCATCGCCATCTCGGCTGCGGGCGCTTTCCGTACGGACGACGACGGTAAGACTTGGAGACCGATCAACCGCGGTCTGAGATCCGAAATCATGCCCGACCCGACTGCCGAGGTCGGCCACTGCGTTCACCGCATCGCGATGAACGGGTCGCGCCCGGATGTTTTGTTCATGCAGAAGCACTGGGACGTGATGCGCAGCGACGACGGCGGCGAGTCGTGGCAGGAGGTCAGCGGGAACCTGCCGACCGACTTCGGGTTCGTCATCGACGTTCACGCGCATGAGCCGGACACGATCTACGTCGTCCCGATCAAGAGCGACTCGGAGCACTATCCGCCCGAGGGAAAGCTACGCGTGTACCGCAGCCGCACGGGCGGGAACGAGTGGGAGGCGCTCACGAAGGGTCTGCCGCAAAGCGACTGCTACGTCAACGTCCTGCGCGACGCCATGGCCGTTGACCCGCTCCAACCGTGCGGCGTGTATTTCGGCACCACGGGCGGACAGGTGTACGCGTCGGCCGATGCCGGGGACAGCTGGGCTCCTATTGTCCGNNGAGTTATACTGCCGGCACATCTGCGAACGCTGGCGCGCGTAGATGGCGAAGTGAAGCTCGACGTCAAGGGTTGCGCCACACAACGCTCAGTCCTCGACGCGCTCGAGACCTCCTATCCCATGCTGCTTGGTACGATCCGCGATCATGTGACACAACAGCGCCGGCCATTCTTGCGGTTCTTCGCCTGCGAAGAGGATCTGTCTCATGAACCGCCAGACGCCCCGCTACCTGACGCGGTCGTGTCGGGGGCGGAGCCCCTTATCATCTTGGGGGCCATTGCCGGCGGTTAACGTCATGCTCGAGAGCGCCGCCTGGGTTCGGTGACTGCCGCGTCAAATCGTGCCGCGAGCGCGTCGAAGGCGGGCGTGGAGCCGTTCCATCGCAGGTGGTCCACGTCGTCGAAGAGCGCGATGTCGGTCCGGAGCGTGGCGAGCGTTCGGAACAGCAGCGCGCGGTCGCGGTCACATGAGAGCGTATGCGCGAGGGCACTCGCATTGGCGGCGTTCACGTGCCACTCGCGCCAGTCAGCAGGGATGGCTTCGAGGTGGGCAAACTTGGCGAGAACGGCGGCCGACGACTTCGCCCCCCAGCCTGTCAGGCCCGGATAGCCATCAGCCGCGTCACCGACCAGCGCGAGATAGTCGGGGATCGACGCCGGCGAGACGCCGAACTTTTGGATCACGCCGGCCTCGTCGCACGTGACGCGCGTCCGTCGATTGAGCTGGACGATACGCGTGCCGCGCACGCATTGGGCGAGGTCCTTGTCCGGCGTGCAGATAATGACCCGTTCGACACGCGCATCACGAGCGGCCGCCACAGCGGCGGCCGCGAGCGCATCATCCGCCTCGAACTCCACCATCGGCCAAACGACGACGCCGGCCGTCGATAGGGCGTCTTCGAGCAGCGGGAACTGCGCCAGGAGGTCTGGCTCGACGCCGGCGCTGGTTTTGTAGCCTGGCCACAGTCCATTTCGGAACGACTCGATGACGTGATCGGTGGCGACGGCGACGTGCGTGGCGCCCCCCTTGATCATTCCCAGCACCGACGCGATTACGCCGCGAACCGCGCCGACCTCGCGACCGTCCTGATCCTGCGCGGACGGCAGCGCGTAGTAGTGCCGGAACAATTCGTATGTGCCGTCGACCAAGTAGACTTCCAGGGCGCGCCTCCAGCACAACGTTATAGGACCGGCGGCATCTCGATCAACTGCCCTGTCTTACGTGGTGATATTGCTCGAGTGGGGCACGTTAGCTCTTGTAGTGCACCCCCTTACTCAACCAGCGCTGCGACGGAAACCAGCGCTCTCAATGCTCCTTAAACTCGCGTTGAACTCACGTTCGACTTCTGCTACACGAGCGGCCTTTTGCCGCGCTGCGTCGAACTGCGGGAGGACGTGAATGCCATACTCCTGACAGGCCTCAAGCCTGAGGACGCTGCTATTACCCCAATAAAAAACGCCGTCCTTGATGTAGCCCCCGGATATGCTCGTGAAGTTGCCTTCCTTCGTGGTGGTGATGAAGCGATCGCTATACACCCTTACGGCGAGGCTGCGAACCTCCAACGGCATTTTCTGACCTTTCAGAGGAAACTCGGATGTGACAACCGCGTTTTCGGTGACCTGATATTCATAACGGCGGAACGCTGTGGTGCGTGTCATCGTGGTCATGAGCACCTCGCTTTCTGTGCTCTGTGACGTTTAGACTAAAACCCATCACGTTTCGTTTCTGTCAGATAGCGCCGACGCTGTGTCGGAGAGCGCTGACGGAAGATCGCTGTAGCCGCGAACCTTGGGTTGTAATGAGTTGATTTCCAAATCCTTACCCGTACGGCCGCAGGCTAAGGGTTGATTTTTGGGCGGCCATTCCGAAACATCATGGCAGATTCTTGTTTTTTGGACCTGCCTGGGGTATTCTTTGTCGATACGTGCTCGGCAAGCAAAAGCAAAACGATGAGACGGCGGTCCGGCCCGCGCCGCCGTATCAGGCGTTAGACCGCGGAATACGGAAAGCGGTCCAAATCCTCCACGAGAACGGAGTAGAAACGTTCGAATCGTGCCAGGGAGGGAAGGGCCATGCTTTCTATGAGCCAACGGTTCGGTTTCACGGAGGCCAGGCGGAAGGATTTCACGCTCTCGCGGTAGCCCTCCGTCATGGCCTCAAGGTGTGCGAATTACGGCGCTATTACACTCTCATCGACGGAGAGCCAGTGGGACCGTATTGGGAAATGACATTCCTGCCAAAATAGAAAATGCCGAGGGAAAGTTACTTTCCTTCGCGATTCAACTTTTCGCACTCCTTGCACAGCGGCTTTCCGCCAGTGCCTTCGATTCGCTCGTGCTGCGGAATCTCACTGCCGCTATTGCACTTCGTGTTGTCGTGATGGTGAGATTCCTTTGTGGAATGCCAAGCTTTGGTTTTTGGCATTGTACTTGTCTCTCCTTCGGGTTCATTATAGCCCGTGAAAAATCGAGAGACATCTTGTTTCATGGGGAAGCATTCTGTTAAGCTTGTGCTGCCTTGGCACCACCTCCCCCGCAGGAGCGCCTTTGGGATGTTTTATCAGGTAGCAGAACCACTGCGGGCCATCATGCATCGCCCACGGGGTGAAGACCTTTCTGTAACGATCCCGGCTGGAGCGGTGCTGACCTGCTGCGGCCACACAACAAGAGGGCTGCTGGGAATGATTGAGGTTCGATGGCAGACGCGCGAGTACTCAGTGCTGGACCGGGATCTGCACCGCAAGTGCGTATCTGTTAGGGCTGCTCCTTAGTCCATCTTCCACGGCTGAACATCCGCCAAAGAGCAGTTCATCCCTCAATGCGGATCTTACGGACTGCCTGTTGGTTAGCTTCCCAGTATGTCTTCTTGAGCGTGATGGAAGGATCGTCCGGCGTGGGCTGAACTCTGCCCCGGGCATCCGTCGCCCGCGAGGAAATCGCATATTCGCCTGGCGCGGCACGGGTCCACTCGTATGACCAGAAGGTCCAAGCGTAAGGGTGGCTGCCATTTGCCTCGATCTGCGCCGGCTTCCAAGGGCCATCGTCAATCTTCACTTCGACGGCGCGAATCGGCGTGCCATCGCTCCACGCGGCGCCCGTGACATGGAAGTTGCCACTCGTGCGACGCACCACCCTGGCCGGCACGGATTTCAGATTCATTTTGCCGACTGAAGTCTCGCGCCAGATGATTTCATCCCCGCGCGGCTCTCCCCGGATGGTCACATAATCACGCGCCATGAAACGGTTCTGGAAGGCGCGATCGCGGATTTCGATGCGGTTCAGCCATTTCACCCAGGCAATGCCATACCAGCCGGGGACGATCAGCCGGACGGGTGCTCCGTGGTTCTTCGCTAGAGGATGCCCGTTCATTTCGTAACCGAGTAGGACGTTTTCCCGGAACGCGTCCGGCACGGATAGACTTCGGGCAAAGTTCTGCTTGTAATCGTTTCCGCGGATCTTCTCCACGCCTTGGTCGGCCGCGAAGAACACGACGTCGGTTCCCTCCGGTTTCAGGCCACACTCTTGAAGGATCGGGGCCAGCGGTGTTCCGCCCCAACGCGCGTTACCGATCAGGCCGCCCGCCGGAGCGTTACCCGAGCACTCAAGCGTGATCGTGTATTCTTTTTTGGGCCGCGATCGAAGCGCGTCGAGGGACAGCGATTGAGGGCGGTTCACCAGCCCGGCTATATCAAGCTTCCAGCTTGCAGGCTCGACGTCAGCCATGCCGTAATGACTTACGGCGAAGATCTGCTCCTCCGGGGTCAGCCATGAGGTCAGTTGCTCCCAGGGCAGGTTGGGCTTGTCGGGATTGAACGGTTTTGAGTCGAGAAATGGAATGACCTGTTCGTCGGCGGCGTTCCCCGTCCTGGTCATCGCCAGAATTCCCAGGGGAAGGGCGCCAAGAAACTCGCGCCGTCCGCTTACGCGCTGCATTTTTTCGGGCTGCGTCATAGTGGCTATCATAAACGCAAGTGGGGCACGCCCGCTTGCGCGCTCATCAGCGGCGCGAGGAGCCGCCAATGTTCCAGTCGGGACGCGGATCGGCAATAAAGCCGTTGCGGTTGGGCATCTTCACCTGAGGCAGCGTCTTGGCGTTCATTAGCTCATTTTTGCGGATGATGCCGTTTAGAAAAAGCAGATGAGCGGTGACGGCATAGACTTCGTCCGCGCGCAGACTTCCGGGCTTGTTGTAAGGCATGGAGCGATTGATGTAATCCCAGACCGTCGTCGCGTAGGGCCAGTAACTTCCAATCGTCTTAACGGGTTTCTTCGTGTTGAGGCTGCCTTGACCGCCTACCAGCACATCGTTGGGACCTTCGGTCCCGGTTTTTCCATGGCAGGCGGCGCAATTCGCCGCGTAGACCTTGCCGCCCTCTATTGCCGTCCCGCTGCCCCGCGGCAGCTCCTTGCCATCCGGGCTGATGGCGATATCCCACATCTCGATCTCGCCGGGTTTCGGAGCGCGGCCCAGCCCGTAAGTCGTGGACTGCGCTGGCAGCGATAAACCAAGAGCCGCGGCCACCAGCGCCAGTGAAAGCGATTCAGGCGAGAGCATTCTGTACGCTCCCGTCCGCAGAAACCTTCCAGCCTTGGATGGGATTGAAGTGATAGCCCCAGTTTTCACCCCGCGCCCTGACAAGATCCTCAAGCACGGGCTGCACATCTCCGTGTTCGTCGGTGCACCTCGATTGCAGAACGACCTCCGCGCCGTCCCATTTCCATCCGAAACGGAAGCGAGTAAATGCAATCGGGAGCACAGGCGACTGCAACCGGGCATCCTGCCAGATGCGGCCGCCGTCAACGGAGACTTCGACCCTTCGGATCGCACCGCGGCCAGACCAGGCCAGCCCCGAAATCTCATAGAAGCCCGGCCCGGGCAGCTTTTGGCCGCCGGAAGGAAAAGTGATTAGGGATTTCGGATCCATCTCGAAGGTGAACTGACGGGCCTTGCCGTCGGGCATCAGGTCAGTGTATTTCGAAGTCTCTTCGCGCGTCATGTACGGCTGATCGACCACCTTGATGCGGCGGAGCCATTTAACGCAGATATTGCCCTCCCATCCAGGGACGAACAATCGCACCGGGTAACCCTGCTCGGGGCGCAGAGCCTCGCCGTTTTGGCCGTACGCCACCAGCACATCGTTCATGGCCTTCGTCAGCGGGATGCTTCGCGTCATCTTGGCGGCATCCGAGCCTTCGGCCACGATCCAGCCGGCTCCCTGCTGTACACCGGCTTCGGAGAGCAGCAGCGAAAGGGCAACGCCGGTCCACTCGGCACAACTGACGAGCCCGTGCGCTTCCTGAACCGTACGGCCTCCTTTCCGACGGTAACCGTTGCCGGAACATTCCATGAAATAGATGCGGGAAACCGAGGGAAAGCGCTTCAGCTCATCCATCGTGAGGATCAGCGGCCGGTCCACCATGCCGTGGATCAGAAGGCGGTGGCGGCGGGGATCGATATCCGGAACCCCGGCATGATGGCGTTCGAAATGGAGAGAGGAGGGAGTGATGATGCCGGTCAAATCCTGCAAAGGGGTGCCTGAAGAGGTCCCTTGCGGGGAAGGCGTACGCAGGATTCTTTCAAAACGCGAGCGCTCGCCATACGGGCGGGCCGGAACACCAGGCACCTTTGTGGGATCATCGGGCGCCGGCTGCGCGGCGTCAGGCTGTGCGGATTGTGGATTTGGGGCGGCGTTTCCCGAATCCGCTCCCACGAGAAGAGCGCCGCCCACGCCGGCTCCGCTCTTTAGAAAATCGCGGCGATTGGACGACCGAGTCTTCATGCTCTCCTCGCAATCGTTTCGGACTCAATAGTCGCTCGCTCACTGGCGCACACCCGGCGCCAGGCTAAAAACTACACCCTCACAGCTTAACGCAAGGCGCAATGTTTGGCACGGATCCAGGACTTGCGATAACCTCTCCATATCGCCGATGGCGTGGCCTGTTTTGCTGATGGCGCGTGCCCTGGATGCAGGCGTGCCCTGGATGCAGGCGGATCGGAGCGGCAATTGACGGAGACCGCCAAGGCTCTCGACCGATCGCGTTTTGAGCCGCACGTCGGAACCTTCAACCCCCGGGGCATGCGTGGCGAAGAGTTGGGGCGCGCCGGCATACCTGTAGCCGAGTTTCCTATCTACTCCTACCGGTCGCGCGCAGCGATCGCCGGGGCGTTTCAGCTGAGACGCTACATTCGCCGCAATCATATCCGGCTGGTGCATGCGTGGGATTACCCGTTGAATGTATACGCGATCCCGGTTACACGCACGATGACTTCGGCGATCGCGGTTTCGAGCCAACGTTCGCATCGCCAGCTTATCCCCGGTTCGTACATGCCTTTCCTGCGCGCATCCGACCGCTTTGCGCACGCGGTAGTGGTTAATTGCGAATTCCTCAAGACACATCTAGAACAGGACGAGCGAGTACCGGCGCAAAAGATTCGGCTTTGCTACAACGGCATTGACACGAAAGTGTTTCACCGGTTGCCCGGGCCACGGCATCCGCGCCTGCGCGATAGCGCCCTGGTGATCGGCGTCGTCTGCGGTCTGCGGCCGGAAAAGGACCTGCCCACGCTGGTGGAAGCTTTTTCGCGTGTGTCGAAAATTCAACGCGGGATGAAGCTGGCCGTGGTGGGAAGCGGCCCTGAACTGGCGGCTCTGGAACTGCAGGCCCGAAAGCTCGATATAACTGAAAACTGCGTATTCGAGCCCTCCACGGTTGAGGTGCCCGCCTGGCTTCGCAGCATGGATATTTTTGTTCTGCCGTCGTTAACCGAAGCGTTGTCCAATTCGCTGATGGAGGCTATGGCTTGCGGTTGCTGCGCCGTGGCCACCTGCGTAGGCGGCAACCCGGAGTTGGTCCGCGACAAGGAAACCGGCCTCCTATTCGAACCGGGCGACGTGGAGGGCCTGGCCGCCGCGCTTCGCGAATTGATCGAGAACCAGCCGCTGCGAGAGGAGTTAGCCGCAGCCGGGGAAAAGCAAATCCTGGATCAGTTCACGCTACGGGCGTCAGCGGAGCGAATGGCGGAGATTTATGCCGAACTCATCGAGCGCCCGGTTTGACGGGCTGGGACGCGGCTGGCTCCGATCGAAGGGCCTCATTGGCTGCGAAATGGAGGGCAAGAGTCAACCCCGCAACGCTAGGAAGGTTTCCGGTGTACGCCATGTGAAAGAAAAACGTGCACACGGCATAGACCACTGTGCCGGCAAGAACGGCCGCGGCGAGTCCGGCGATCTCTGCATGCGCGGGATTGCGCTTGGTGACTGCAAGAAGGCGATAGTTCATCCGCAAGCAGAGTGCGATCACGATAGTGTAGAAAAGTAGCGCCGGCACGCCACACTCGCTCGAAACCTGAGTGTATGAATTGTGGGTTCCGAGCCAGTTCGCCCACTCTCCTTTTTTCTCCTGCTCTCCAGCTACTGCGACAGGAAACTGTCTTGGGCCCACTCCGAACAGGGGGTGCTGCATGGTTTCCTGGACACTGCGCTTCAATAACTCGATCCGCTGCATACGGGAGCCTGCCGCGGTCCCATCTGCCAAGTTCTGATAATCGTCGTCAAATCCGAGGTCCGTCAAGCGGCGCATGGTGACCGAAGGAAGAGAAATGAGGGCCGTCGCCGCAATCAGAACAGCCAGAATCAAGACACGCACCTTGTGGCGGGAGACAACTAAAGTCAGCACGCCATATGCAACCGCGGCGATCATACATCCGCGCGAGCCTGTCCTCAGCATGAACACAACGGAAAGCCCGATTCCAAGCGTGGCAAATGCTTTCTTGCCAAAGCCTTTAGTGAAGAATAGAAAGGCAAACTGAGTAACGCCAAGCAGCAGTTGAAGAGCCAGCTCATTGGAATTGCCGACCAGACTGCCGGGCACTTCAAAACGGCCGTCTCCGGAGTATCCGCCAAAGAACAGACAAGTCAGCAGCAAGATGGTTGCCGCCGCGATATTCACGTACGTCAAGCAGCGGCATTGTCGCAACGAAATGACAAATGCAGAAATATAGAAAAAAATCAGGTAAGAGCGGGGAATGTAGTTCTTTAGCAGGTCGACGGTGCCGCCTTTCCAAATGCTCAAAGGAGTGCTCAGGAGCAGCCACACGAGGAAAACCAGCCACCACCGTCCGATGGGATGACGCAGCCCACGAAGCGCGTTACCTGACAACAACCAGACAAAGGGCAGGAGGAGCAATGCGGCGACAGACAGAAACGCCTTGCCTCCGAACAGGCGCAACGCCCAGTCATTCGCGTGGCCCGACAGCATGTAGGTGCAAAAGACCCAAAATCCAATGGACTGGAACAGGTTTGAGCGCGAATCTTTGAGTGTGGCCGCGCGCAGCTTCTGTGGTGTTGGCACCGGTTGCGGCGACAGTGTCACGGGCGATGCGGCTGTGGCCGGCCGCAAGACATTCGCCGAAGCCAGCGAGGAGCGCAGGGAATTGAACTTACTCATCTGACGCGATGCTCAAGCGGAGACGTGGCCAAATGAATCATTCAGTATCTCTTGCGTTCCTCAAAGAATTCTTTCCAATGTAGCACGTGGGCAGTCCGCGCGACATCCTGCAGCCGCGAAATGCCAGGTTGGCGGTCACCGGCCGGAAGGTGAGGATTCACACCAGTTCCGAAGTTCATCCATAAACGTGGAAAACAAGGTGGTTTTCGCATCCGGAGGCGATTCCGGAAGGGCGGGTTTTTGCTTGGCCGATGTTAAACTGAGAGGGCAAGATTTTTTCCTTCGGAGGAGTCCCAATCAAATGATGTATTGGCTCGGTCGATGCTCGTTATTGGCGGTGTGCGTCCAGGTGACGTTCGGGCAGACTTTGCTGGATCTGCGCACGCAGAGTAAGAGCATCGATTTTTCCGGGGCAAACGCCACCAAGCCTTTCCAGGCGGGCGCTATTTTCCCGGCGACGTGCTCAATAGGCCAGATGTTCTTTCAGACTAATGCGCCGGCTGGTCGCAACCTCTACGGCTGCACTTCCACGAACGCCTGGACACAGGAGAGCGGCGGCAATGCCGGCATGGCCGGACAGCTCGGGGATTTTCTGGTCACCCGGACCAATTCCAGCCTCCTCGCAATCGGGTCGAACTGTTCGGGCACGACTCCCTGCAATGTGCGATTCGGGAGTCTCACTTATTCACTCGTAACCGGCGCAACGGTTTCTATTTCCGGCGGGACCGGCGTCGCGTTCATCTACGTCTCCAGTTCAGGCGCGCTTATGGTGGGACACAACCTGGCCGCAAGCTGCTCGGTGGGGTGCACGGCGCAGAGCGGCGTTACTGCCTTTCCATCGGACGCAATCCCGCTGTTCACCTGGACTGCTACGAACGGAAGTTGGGACACGGCGGGCGGCGCCGATCAGCGAGCCGTTTTGAGCACGCAGGTGCTCCATCCTGGCGCCGGGATGCTGATCGTGCAGAGTTCGGGCCAGACCACAATCGCTCCGGACCCGACCGTCGTCGGGTTGCGCGTCGCCCCTCCGGCGATCTCTACATCGCCCTGCGCCGCGGGCTCTTGGGCGGCGGATAACTCCTTCTATTACGTCTGTATCAGCGCCAACACCTGGAAGCGCGCACCGGTCGCTTCGTGGTGATGCGGCAAGAAGGACTCACGCTGAACAGAATGAAAAGCTGGTTGGTCTTCACGCTCGCGCTGCCTTGCTTCGGCGCCACCTCTGTTACGACGCCGTCCAAAGGCGACATTACAGCCACGCAGGCGGTGATCCGGGTGACCACGGATCAGGCGGGCAACTGCACCTATCGCCTGAGCGAGGGCTCGAGCTTTACCACGAGCGTCAACGACGTGAATCCGGCTCTTTTCAGTGGCGCCGATTCGGATGCGCGGCCCGGCTCGATCATCACCGCAACCACCCACGTTTTCGTCGCCGGAACGCGCACAGCAGCGAGGGCTTCCAACGGCAAATATTATTCGCGATCGCTTCAGGCCAATACACAGCACTGGGTGGGAGTCACTTGCGGCACGGATCCCGAAGTCTCGACCACGTTCTGGACGGCCAATCCCCCTGCCGGGAACAGTGCGCCGGAAATAACGCCGTTCGATTCAAACGCCTTCGGAAATGTCGCGGCTCCGTCGATCGACTGGGTCAACAAATCCACGACTTATAACGATTCCCAGTGGGGCACACAACTTCACCGCGCGACCGGCCCGGAAGACGTCGCATGGACGGCGGCGGCGCAGACGTTCACCTACGGGGTCAGCGGCAACGGCCACTGGTCGAATCCGGGCAACGCGATATCGGCGGGCGCCGGCCTCGCGACGTGCGATACCTCCGCAATCTGCAGCAACTCTGACGCCCTATTACTTGCGGCTGTAATTCCCAATTCCGCGACAAACTATTTGCGCAACGGCGGTTGGGAACCGGCGATCGCATTTCTAGACTTTCTGGTGCGTGTCTGGGGCAGCGGAACGGATGCGAGCGCAGCGAACAGAACTGTATCGATTTGCTTAACCATTGATTCCCAGACTTGTTTCACGGCAGCGCAGAACATTGTGTTGCCGCAAGGAACGCCGGCATTTGCGGGCACGGTGCCGAAATCCTGGAGCGTGCAGTCCCCGTGGTCCGGCGTAACGGGAACGGCCCTTACCAACATAACCGTGGCCTCAGGAACGGCCACCGTAAATTTTGCATCCGCTCACGGGTTCGAAGCGGGCCAGCAAGTCTGCGTAAACGGGATTCGAAACCAATCAGTCGCGAGTGGAGTTGGCGGTAACGGGCTCAACGGCTGCCATACGATCACGAGCGTGCCGGGCCCAAATAGCCTCACGTTTTCATCTAACGCCGCCGGTGCCGTATACACGGATCCGGAGTTGGTCGTCTCCGCAACTTTCCCCCAATCGCAGTGGGCTTCCTGGAGCAAGCCGCCGCTGCACAGCTTCGTTGGCTCCCGGGGCGGAGGAACCATCACGGCGGCGGCCGGTTCACTCGTGCTGTCCGGCTCCGGCGCTTCAGCTTCCACTTTTAATATCGATTGGGTGAGCGGGACGAAGATATTCATTGATGGTTCGTCTCCGACCTGCGCCAACAACCTCTGCACCATTTCGAGTGTCACTGACGTTTACCATGCGACCATCAGCGAGAATCTTTCGATCTCTAATGCGAACTGGACCAACGCCGACTTCGGCGTTCTCATCAAGAAGACCAGCCTGACTGGCGCGGTTTCCGTAAGCACCGCATACGATTTTGTCTTCAGCTCCGTCTATAACTCCGGTCTGGACGGATCGGGGGACATATGCAACTCGAATTATGTAACGGTCAGCGTGGACGCAGCCGGGAACCCGATCTCGCCCTCCTTGCAAGGTTATCTTTGCGTGGCGACCGCCACGGGAACATCGCAAGCCACGACTCCGGTCTATCTGTTTATCCCATCCACGGGAGAGACGCGCTTGATCGCCCGTAATTACCAACCTTCAACCAACGACTACACCAAATGGGTAGGGTGGCACCCGACTGATGGGGCGAGCTGGTTTGTAAGTAAGTCGGGTACGAGCTACTTCAAAGCAACATATAGCGGCGACTACCGGCAGTACACACCCGGTTTTCCACAGAGTACAACTGAGCCCAGTACACGGGAACAGCTTACTTTCAACGACATTTTTTCCGGTGCGGGCAATGATATTGCAAGCCAGATCAACAACTGCAAAGCCAATGGCCTATGCGACCAGACGATTAATGGAAACGTATTTCCCATTCCTCCGGCGCCTCCACAAACAGGGGCTGCGGTCAAGGGGAACTATCTTCTGCTTTGCGGCGGCGCAGGAGGTCAGGACTCGCCGGGGTACATGACGATGTTCGATGTCAGCGTCATTCCCGCACAGCTTAAATGGGCTGGATACACCTGGGACAAATTCCCGGTGGGATACGCGGGAATTCACGCGTGTTTGAATTTTGGTTCGGGGCAGTGGAATGCGTTGAGTCTTAATTCTCAACTCGGCCAGGTTGGCGGGACTATGCAGGGCCCGTGGCAAATCGCTCCAACGATGGTGGATGTGACCGGGAATGGTTACCTCTCAAACACGTCGATCCAGCCCACGGATGGCTTCGATTGCCCCGCGGGACTGGACGCGAAATGGCAAGCTATCGGCGCCAAGCCTCAGGCCGAGGGCGGATTGCCTCTGTGCATCAAGATAAAGATTCCTGGGGAA
>QHXU01000110.1 GCA_003223065.1 Acidobacteriota bacterium
CGCGACGCGGACCGCCGCGGCGCGAGGCTCAAGTACCGCGAGCTATTTCGTAGGTCGCTTCGACGCCAGTTCCCGGATTGGCGGCTGGCCGAAATCAGCACGGAGCAAGACCTCCATCACAGTCTGTCGCCAAGCTATCCGCGCGCCTTGCTGCGCAAGGGGAAATCCGGAATGGCCGCGATCGGCGCCGCGGAGGATTCGCCCGATCCGGACGGGGCGCTCAGCTTCGGGCTCATCTGGCTCGATTACCTCCGTCGGCGCGAGCACGCCGCGATCGAAGGACTCGCGATCTTTGTTCCCGCAGGCGCGGAGCACACTACTTGCCATCGCATCCGCTTCCTCAACCCCCACGCCGCTCGTTACGCCGTGTTCGTCCAAGATCCCCGCGGCCACGAAGACGCCGTCGATCCCGGCGACTACACAAATCTCGACACGCGTCTCGAACCTTGCCGCCGGCCTCTGGCCGAGAGCGGGCGACAGCTTATCGAGTGGGTCGAGCGGCTGTCACGGAATGGCGGCGTTGAGCGGCGCGACCGCCCCGATGGTTCGGTGAGCCTTGCGGTCCATGGGCTCGAGTTCGCGCGCGCTGCAGGCGAAGAGTTGTTGTTCGGTCTCGATCAGAAGCACGCCGCAGCCAGCCAGGCGCACCTCGACGAGATCGAGCGGCTGGCGCGCGAGTTCGCGCGGATGCGGAACGCCGACGCCGACGATCGCGCAAATCCCCTCTACACCTCGCATCCCGAAGCCTGGCTCGAATCGCAAGTACGTTCTTCGGTTGAAAGCCTGGATCCGGCACTGTATTCGAATCCGGTCTACGGACAGGTGCCCCAGGTCGCCGGAGGAGATCGCAGCGTGATCGACCTGCTTGCGGTGGATCGCGATGGACGGCTGGCCGTGATCGAGCTGAAGGCCGAACAGTCGGTTCGGCTTCCGCTACAGGCGCTCGATTATTGGATGCGGGTGAAATGGCATGTCGAACGCGGCGAGTTTTCGGGCCAGGGATATTTTCCCGGGATCCCGATCAGGACCGAGGCGCCCCGGCTTATTCTGTTGGCGCCCGCGCTCGAGTATCATCCTTCAAACAAAACGGTACTGAAGTACTTTTCGCCGCAGATCGCTGTAGAGAGGCTGGGTGTAGGGCTAGAATGGAAAAGGGATCTGAAGGTAATGTTTCGGGTCCCCGGGATTCCATGGCCCTAGCAGTTTTTCGACAGCTGAAGCAAGCGCTCTTGAGTCTGAACCCGAAAGACCTTCGCGAAGCCGCAGAGCGGCCGGTGCGTGTCGGGCTGGTGGCTGCGTCTCCTGAATCGCTGGGCCGCATGGAATCGTATTTCGCTCCGCGGCACCTTTCGCCGGAGCGGCGTGCGGAAGCGCTTCGCATGCTGGTGCGCGGCGGCGGATCCGATTGCGATGTGGAAATCTACGAATCTTCCTTGCTGCGTCCGGCCAAGGCGTTCTCATTCGACCTCGAGGCTCCGGACGATTGTGTGCGCCGCATCCTGCGCCACCGCGAGGAGCTTACGTTGCCTTTGGCGCGCAACCTCTATCCTTTCCGCAAGCCCGCCGCAAATCACATCATCCTCACGATTGCGAAAGAGAACGCGCTGTTCTGCCTGGTCACCGCGCTACCGGACATCGTTCCGAGCCTCGCCTCATTGCCATGGTTCGCGGGCGAATTCTCCTCCGATGCCACGTTCCTCACGGCCAACCAGATCCGCCTGGCATTCCAGTTGGCGGCGGCGAGCGACCACACGATCGGTTATCGCGAGCAAAAATCGGAGATCGCTTCGATCGTAGCTGGTGCCTTCGGCTGGCGGGCCTTGGCGCGGGAACTCATTGGCAAAGTGCCGTTCGGCGGCGGGCTGCTTCCCAAGGCCGGCATCGCGTGGGCCGGGACTTTCGCCGTGGGCCTTTCGCTCGAGCGCCTGTACCGGCTGGGTTACGGGTTTACGCGCACGGAACGGCGGGCTGTATACGAAGAAGCGTACGAGCACGGGCGCCAGATCGCGGGCATGCTTCTCGACGGGCTTCGTCACCGCAAGGCCTTTTCAGCCGGCGCGGAGTAATAGGGATCTTCGAACATTCCCCGTGGAAAATGTCACCAGGGCATTGAGCGGGCGCTGATGAATTCGAGAAAGTGAGCAAACCGGTCGCTCTTGTAACCGGCGCCAGTCGTGGCATCGGCCGCGCGATAGCGGTGGACCTTTCCTCCACACACTGGGTGCTCGCGACTTACAAAGGCCATCGCGATGGCGCTCAATCTCTGCAGGTGGAGACCGGCGCCGAAATCTTCCCGTGCGACCTCGCGTCCGCTGCTGACCGGAACGCGTTGCTCGAATTCGCCCGCGAACGCTTCGGACACCTCGACCTGCTGGTCAACAATTCCGGCATTGCGCCGCGCGAACGCCGCGACCTGCTTGAAGCCACCGAACAGAGCTTTGACGAGCTCATGTCAGTCAACCTCAAGGGTCCGCATTTCCTAACCCAGCAGGCGGCCCGCTGGATGATCGGGCACGGCGGCGGCCGCATCATCTTCATCACGTCCGTTTCGGCTTATGCCGCCTCGGTGACCCGGGGCGAGTATTGCATCTCAAAAGCGGGCCTCAGCATGTGCGTCGCACTCTGGGCGGAGCGCCTTGCCGCGCACGGAATCCGCGTGTTCGAAATTCGTCCCGGGATCATTCGGACCGACATGATCGCGCCCGTGGAGGACGTTTACGAGAAGCGCATCCGCGCGGGCCTGATTCCGCAACAGCGCATGGGTGAGCCGGCCGATGTTGCGCGCGTGGTCCGCGCCATCGCCGACGGTCTTCTCGATTACTCCACGGGCCAGGTGATCGACGTCGACGGTGGTTTTCGGCTGCGGAGCTTGTAGCTTGCGGTTCCGTTCACCGCTCTTTATAGTGGCGTCCCGGCAGAGTCAGGGGTCGGTATGGTGGCGGGTCTGGCTGTTTTGAGAGAATGAAACCTCATGTCCCCCAGCCCCTGGTATCGCGAATTGAATCGCTACCACTGGCTGGTGCTGGTCGTGGCGTCGCTCGGCTGGCTGTGCGACTGTATGGACCAGCAGCTTTTCAACCTGGCCCGCCGGCCCGCGATGCTGGAACTGCTTCACGTGCGTCCCGGCGACGCGTCCATGGCGGGACCGGTGGCCGAGTATGCCGGCTACGCCACGATGATCTTCATGATCGGCTGGGCGTCGGGAGGCGTCCTGTTCGGCATTCTGGGCGACCGCATCGGCCGCGTAAAGACGATGGTGCTGAGTATTCTTTTTTATTCAGCGTTCACCGGCCTCAGTGTCCTTTCAACCGGCGTGTGGGATTTTTCGGCTTACCGTTTTCTTACCGGCCTGGGCGTGGGTGGCGAATTCGCGGTGGGCGTGGCGCTGGTGGCCGAAGTGATGCCGGACCGCGCGCGCCCGTTCGCTCTTGGCTGGCTGCAGGCCTGCTCGGCTCTGGGCAACGTCATAGCGGCGCTAATCGGGATCGGGCTGGGGCAGCTCCAGCAGGCGCATATCATCTCCAGCTCCTGGCGAATGATGTTCGTCATCGGCGCGCTGCCGGCGCTGTTGGTGGTGATCATCATGAGACGATTGCAGGAGCCCGAGGCATGGCAGAGAGCCAAGGCCGACAAAGCGGCCCACAAAGCGCAATTGGGCTCCATGGCCGAGCTTTTTTCGGACCGGCGCTGGCGCAGGAGCACGCTGGTCGGCATGTCTCTCGCGTTCGCCGGCGTGGTCGGGCTGTGGGGCATCGGATTCTTCAGCTTTGATTTGCTCAGCTCCGTGCTCGGCAAGACGTTTCGCGCGCAGGGCCTCCCGGAAACCGTAATCGCCGGGAAGACGACGATGTGGACCGGCATCACGTCGCTGCTACAGAATTTCGGCGCTTTCTGGGGAGTTTACGCATTTACGCACTACACGCATCACGTGGGCCGCCGAAAAGCGTTTGCTTTCGGATTTATCGCGGCCATGATTTCCACCGCGTTTACTTTCTGGCGCTTGAAAGACTTCAGCGATATTTTCTGGATGATCCCGATCATGGGCTTCTTCCAGATCGGATTGTTCGGCGGTTACGCGATTTATTTCCCGGAACTGTTCCCGACGCGCCTACGCAGCACCGGGACGTCATTCTGCTATAACGTAGGCAGGTTGGTAGCAGCGGTAGGACCGCTCTCGCTTGGTCTCTTAACCAGCGGCGTCTATGGCGGTTATGACGAGCCGATGCGCTATGCCGGCATGACCATGTGTCTGGTGTTTCTGTTCGGCATTGCCGTGCTGCCTTGGGCGCCCGAGACCAGGGGCCGGCCGTTGCCCGAATGAAACATTTTCGATTCAAGACGCTGGACGAAATTGCGGAGTGCGCCCGCTCGCTCGGGGCGGCGCATGTCCGGTTCGAGCCCGATCCGGAGCGCGTCCGCGAGACCTTGGCGAAGCCGGTGCGCGTCGCTCACGTGAACGTCGGCAATTCCATGGCGATTCACCCCATGGAGGGTTGCGACGGCGCGCTCGACGGGAGTCCGGACGAGCTGACGTATCGCAGATACGGCCGATTTGCCGCCGGCGGCGCGAAATTGATCTGGTTCGAGGCGACAGCCGTGCGTGAAGACGGACGGGCCAACACGCGCCAGCTCTGGATTCATCGCAATAACGTCGACGACTTCGCGCGCCTGCTCGAAGACCTGCTCGAAATCCATCGCCGGGAGTGGGGAACAACCGACGATTTGTTGACTCCGATGCAGCTGACTCACTCCGGCCGTTACAGCGTGCCGCAGCGCACCATCGCGTATCACAACCCGCTAATCGACCAGAAGGCCGGTACTCCGGCTGATGCCCCCGTGATCTCGGACGATGAGCTAGAGCGCCTTGAAGACGACTACGTTGCGGCGGCGAAACTCGGTTACCAGGCCGGCTTCCGGGCTTTTGAGCTAAAGGTCACGCATGGCTATCTTTTGAGTGAACTGATGGGCGCCAAGCTCCGCGAGGGCCGCTACGGCGGATCGATCGAGAACCGTTGCCGTTTCGCGTCGAACGTCCTGCGCAAAATCCGCGCAGCGTTGGCGAGCAATGTAATTCTGGCGATACGCCTGGGCTGTTATGACGGCGTGCCGTACATCCGGCCCCCATCGAGCCCGGTTGGCGAGCCTTTACCTTACCCGATTCCCTATCCGCACGGCTTCGGCGTCGACACGAGCGATCCGTTGCGTGAAGATCTCACTGAAGTGAAGCGCGCCGTTGCGCTCTTTTGCGAAGCGGGCATGCAGCTCATGAACGTGTCATTGGGCTGTCCCTACTACAATCCCCACGTCGGCCGGCCGTTCGAATCGCCGGATGAGGGCAACTACGAGCAGCCGGAGCACCCTCTGCTTGGAGTGGATCGCCATTTCCGCATCGCGGGCGAGCTGCAGCGCACGTTTCCGGATCTGCCGATCGTTGGCACCGGCTACAGTTGGCTGCAGATCTATTCGATCCACGCCGGAGCGCGGAACGTGGCCGACGGAAATATTCGCTTCTTCGGCCTGGGCCGGGCCACGCTGGCGTATCCGGATTTCGCCCGCGCGGTCCTCGAGCAGGGGAGCCTGGACGAGCGCCGTATATGCAAAACACTGACGTATTGCACCTATCTGATGCGCCATAAAAGCCACCCTTTGGGGCAGTATCCTACCGGATGCCCTCCGTTCGATAAGGAGATTTACGGTCCGATCATTAAGGAGGCGAGGGCTGTGAAGAGAGGCAAAATTGGTTAGAGGTTTGCTAGCACGCACCGCTTACATGCGTCGGGCCGCGGATGTTACACTAAAGCCTTAACTATGGCCATCAGCAAAGACTTGCTGGAAATCCTGGTCTGTCCGCTCTGCAAAGCGCCGGTTGAGCTGAAACAGGACGAAAAAGGCCTGAAATGCGTCGAGTGCAAACGAGTGTATCCTATTCGCGACGACATTCCCGTGATGCTCGTTGACGAAGCCCGAATTGAAGAATAGACCCCCTCGCAACGCGGCCATGGAAAATCTGCTGGAGCGGCTGCCGTCCGGCTCGCGGATCTCCATCATCCGTCTGCGTTCGCTCGGCGATTGTGTCCTGACCACACCCGCGGTCTCACTTCTCAAGTCGCACCGGCCCGACCTCAAAATCACAATCGTGGTCGAACCGCGATTCTCCGACGTCTTTGAGGACAATAGTGATATCGATGAGATCCGCGCTGGAGCGGCCCGCTGCGATCTGGTCTTGAACCTGCATGGCGGGACGCGCAGCATGATTCTCACCGTGGCT
>QHXU01000220.1:0-6748 GCA_003223065.1 Acidobacteriota bacterium
CGAGTTGCGTGTCCAGAATCGCGCCGGTCACGTAACGCGGAACGTTCACCTGCAGCTCGATGATCAGGTTGGGAGAGACGGTCGGTTCCACCACCAGCATTGTCATGTCGCCGGAGGTCCGCGTGGTGGTCGAAACGCTGCCCAGAAGGCGATGGGCCTCGGCCGGAGTGCGCGCCTTCACCCGCTCTACCAGCCGGTAGGTCACCTGGTCGCCTGCCGATCCCCGCAGCACAATGCGGCCGTGCGTCATCACCCGCAAACGCGACTGCGGCGCCGTGACCACGACGCCGCTCGTGGTCCGCTTCCAGTATCCGTTGCTCTCACGCGTGAACTGCGCATCTTGCGCCAGCGTGGCGGCGAGCAGCGGTACTATACTCCAAAACAGCATCAATACGTCTCCGCTGAAGCATTGAGCGACTCGAGCACGCGACGGCAGCGCTCCCGGACGTAGCCTTGCTGCTCGCCGCGTTGCATCAATTCCTGCAACGTGCCGATAATCTGCCGGTCAACGTTTTCGTTCGCCCCTTGGGTCAGCAAGTCGATGGCCTGCGTGCGCAGGCCGGGGTTGGAATCGCTGAGCAGGACCTGCGCCAGCGCGCTGCGCACCTGCGGTTCACGCGCAAACGGCTTTAATCCCTCGATGGCTTTCAGCCTTACGCCCGCGTTCTGATCGTGACGCAGTGCAAACACCAGCGCATCGCGTACGTCGGCCGATTGCGCGCGCGTGTTCAGGATGTCCAGCGTTTCGACGCGCAACCCCGGATCCGAGGGATCCTTCGCCGCAGCCAGCAACAGCGCCCGGATCTGCGGATCGTCCAACGGCCCCGAGAATACGCGCTGCCGCGTCTCATCGAGCACGATCTGGATCCGCCCGTTCGAGGCCGGCTCCACGTAGCGCACGCGCGAAGCCGCTGGTTCCGCGAATCCCATCGACTGGTACCCGCCGCGGGCGCCCGTGCTGCTCAGAACCGGCACAAACCGTGCGCTGATGAATCCCACGGCCAACAACGTCAGCGCGCCCGCCGGACGCAGCCAGCCGGCAGCCGGGCGCAGCATCAGCGCATCCGTGAACTGCGCCCACCAGCCGGTGCGCGCACGCCTGGGACGAGTCTCCTGTTCCATCAAGCGCGCCCGCAGGTCTTCGCGGCACTCACGCAACAGCGAAGGCGCCGGGTCAATCTCCACGCTGTCGAATGCAGCCTGGATGGTCCTCTCGCGATCTAAAGCCGCGCGGCACTCCGCGCAGCCGTCCAGATGCGATTCGACGCGCTCTTCTTCATCGAACGACAACTCGCCGTAGAGCAGCATCGCGAATTGCCCGCGCGCCGCTTCGCAGCTCATCGCCTCATGCCGTTTCCCGCTCATATGAAATCTCCCAAAGCAATCCGCATTTTCTGCGTCGCCCGGAAGAGGCAGTTTTTGGCCGCCTCTTCGGTTGTGCCTAAAATCTCGCCGATGCGTCTCAGGCGCAATCCCTGATAATGCCGCAGCTCGAACACCATCCGTTCGCGCGGCGTGAGCTCGCCGAGCACTTCCTTGATCCGCTTGCGCACCTGGCCGCTGAAAAGGTGACGTTGCGGGTCGCCATCGACCCTCCCTTCCTGTACTGCATCCATCCTGTCCAGAGGCCCGTCGGCCGTGGCCAGCACCGTCGGCTCCTCTTTCCGGACTTTGCGCTTGCGCATGTGATCCAGGCACAAGTTGGTAACGATCCTGTAAAGCCAGGTATGAAAACTACAATCGAACCGGAACGTATGAAGGTTGCGAAACACCCTCAGAAAGGCCTCCTGGTACACATCGTGAGCGTCCTCCGGAGACCGTAGAAGATTCATGGCCAGTCGTAGCACACTTTGATCGTAGACGCGCACCAGCTGCTCGAACGCGGCGTCATCCCCGTTCTGGGCAGCCCGGATCAGCGCCGTCTCGTCAATCAGCACGCCCGATTTCAGGGCCACGTGAGCGGCTCCACTCTTCCGGTGCAACAGTAATATTGACGGTGGTTAAAGCAAAACGTAACGATTTCGTGAAGGAGTCCGGAGTCAGGACTCAGGAGTTAGAATAAACGACGCGCACCGCCAGACCTAGATCAATTCCAGCTCAATCTTCTTTTGTCCCGGGTCCAGGCTTAAGATTCGAAAACTGCGGATTTGGCCGACTCTTGGAGAATCGCTTACTGCGACATTCCCTCCACCGGACTTCCATTTCTGCTGGAGCATCGCCGTGAGCGTCGAAAGGTCCGTTCCTGAGGTACTTGCGGCATCTTCCTGCCGTGGTTCGGGGAGCTTGCATTGAGCGAAAACACCCTCCCCCAGTTCCACCTTGGCCCGGCCTGCGGATACGTCCGCGAGCCGCCCGGAAACAACCTCGCCCGTTTGGTGCTCGCCGATGTACTCGTCGATACTCGTCGGCTCTAACTGCTTGATTCCTAAGCGCAATCGCCGCCGCTCGCGATCTATCTCCAGCACCTGAGCCCGAACCTTCTCGCCCACCTTCAGCGCTTCGTTGGGATGGTTCAGACGCTTTTCGCGGCTGATATCGCCTATGTGGATCATGCCCTCGATCCCATCGCCCAAGTCCACGAAAGCCCCAAACTTGGCCAGACTGGTGACCGGAGCCTCGACTACCGCGCCGACAGGGTACTTCCTCAGTACATCCTCCCAAGGATCTCCCAGCGTCTGCTTCAACCCCAATGCGATCCTTCGATCCGCCGCGTTCACCCCAAGGACAACTACCTCTACGACTTCGCCGGTCTTCAGGATGTCTGCCGGCTTAACGTTTTTCTTGCTCCAGGACATCTCTGAGACGTGGATCAAGCCTTCGACACCCGGCTCGAGCTCTACGAACGCTCCGAAGTCGGCGACGCGCGCCACCTTGCCTTTGACGCGCGCTCCTTGCGAATACTTCTCGGCGGCGGCGGTCCAGGGGTCCGGGTTCAGTTGCTTCAGACCTAGCGCGATTTTGCGCGCCTCGCGATTGATCTTCAAAACCTTCACTTCGATCGACTCGCCCACGGAAACGACGTCGCCCGGCTTCAGCGCGCGCGAGTACGACATATCCGAAACGTGTAGCAGACCGTCCACTCCGCCCAAGTCGACAAATGCCCCGAAGTCCGTGAGACTACGCACGGTGCCGCGCACAAGCGCGCCTTCCTCGATCCGTGCGAAGGCTTCTTCTCTAGCCGCCCGCTCGCGCTCTTCAAGCACGACGCGGCGATCGACCACAACGTCTTCGGTCGCGGTATCGAGTTTGGTGATCCGGCACTCAATCTCCTGGCCGACGAGTTTCTCCATTTCGGCCAATTCGCGAATGCCGCTTCGTGAAGCAGGCATGAATGCGCGAACGCCCACGTCCACGCGTAAGCCGCCCTTCACCACTTCTAGCACCGTACCCGCGATGGTCCGCTTGTTGGCATATGCGGCTTCGAGACCGCTCCAGTCGCGAGGCGTCTCAACCCTCACGGTCGAAAGGAGGTAATTGCCTTGCTCGTCGCGCCCGCGGATAGAGACCAGCAGTTTCGCGCCGGTCTTCCACTCCTGCGCCGGGTCGCGAGGAAGGACGCCATCCATCTTGCGGCCGATGTCGATGAAAACGAGCTCCGGGGTCACCGACACCACGGTGCCTTCGACGCGCTGGCCCTCGGTGTGGTGGGCCTGCTCGAATTCGGAAAGGATCTCGCCGAAAGAGCCCTCGGCGGACGCCTCGGGCGAATCAGAGGATTTGGATTGGGTCATGCAAGAAAATCGCGGTTTTTACTATTGTGTCACATTCCCGGCGGGGCGGTTTCGAGACCGTCCGCCAGACCGGCGCTATCATGTGGATCAGTGCCGTCCGCCTGGCGCCGCTACCTCCGTCCCCAAGATTCTGTTTGGCTCCTGCTGTTTTCCGCTTTGGCAGCGTTCAGCCCGGAGCGAGACCCGATCGTTCTCGTCTTGCTTGGCGCGCTGGGCGTGGTCCAGGTCCTCGAACCGCGGCTCGGCGCGCTGGCGTCCGTTCTCTTGAAGCTCGGGCTGTGCTATCCCCTCATTGGCGAGACCGGCGGCATATCAAGCAGCTTCTACCTTATTCTGCTGCTGCCGGTGATCACGGCTGCGACGAACTTCGGGCTCTTGCTTACAGCGGTTTTCACAGTGCTCGCTTGCGGCGAGTATCTCTCCTTCTTGCTCTTCCTGAAGAAGGACGAGTATATTCCCCCGGACCAGGTGTTTGAACTTGTCCTGCGCGTACTGTTTCTGCCCGTGGTCGGCTACTTGACGCACCAGCTCGCCGAGGCGAACCGCATCGAAACGCGCAAGGCGCAGGCGGCGGCCGAGCAACTCGCAGCGGCCAACCAGAGTCTCAAGGAAGCCGAAGCGGAGGTGCGGCGCTCGGACCGGTTGGCCGCACTGGGACAGTTGACCGCCGGTCTCGCCCACGAATTGCGCAATCCTCTCGCGACCATGAAGACATCGGCAGAGATGCTCGCGCGCACCGTTGACCGTGAGAACGCGGTAGCAAAGGAGATGGCCTCGTACATCGCCACGGAGGTCGACCGGACGAACTCGCTTATCACTCGCTTCCTCGATTTCGCGCGGCCCCAGCATTTGCGCGTGGCCACGGGCGAACTTGCGGCGATGATCGACCGGGCTGTGGAGCGGTTCGACCGCGAAAAGTCCGGAGCTGCGGCGACTGTCTCGGTCTATAAAAACTATTCGCCCGACATTCCATCGCTGGCGTTTGACGCCGAGCTGATGGAGCGCGTCGTCTCGAACCTGCTGCTCAACGCCGCGCAGGCCAGCCCGCCCGACAGCGTCGTCACTGTGAAGACGCGGCTGCTGGACTCGAACGTGGAAATTGCCGTCATCGACCGCGGATCCGGCATCGATCCCAAAAATCTGGAAAGCATCTTCAATCCGTTTTTCACAACCAAGTCCGATGGCGTCGGCCTTGGCCTGGCGGTGGTATCGAAGATAGTCGACGAGCACGGAGGCCAGATCACCGTCGAAAGCACGCCCGGCGAAGGCACTGTATTTCGCGTATATTTACCACTGGATAGAAGATGACGCGCCAGGCGATCTTGGTGATCGAGGACGAAGAAAAACAGCGCCGCGTCATCGGACTGCATCTCTCCTCCGCGGGTTTCCAGGTGAAAGCCGTGGGCACGGCCGAGGAAGGCTTGAAGCTGGCCGGCGATGCCGATCTGATCCTGACCGATTTGAAGTTGCCTGGAATGACCGGTCTGGAACTCCTGGAGCGGTTGAAGGGACAAAACTCCTATACGCCGGTGATCGTAATGTCGGCCTTCGGCACCGTTGAGAACGCTGTTGAAGCGATGAAAAAAGGCGCGGTCGATTTCCTTCCGAAACCGTTTTCGCTCGATCATTTGACGGTGGTGGTGGAGAAGGCGCTCGAGGTTCGCAAGCTTCGCGACGAAAACCGCGAGCTTCGCGAGGCGCTGGGAAAACGCTACCAGTTCGAAAACATCATCGGCCGCAGTCAGGCGATGCAGGAGATTTTTGCCACCGTCACCCGGGTAGCCGGCACGCGAGCCACGGTGCTTCTGGCCGGGGAGAGCGGTGTGGGCAAGGACATGATCGCGCGCGCGATTCACCAGCACTCACCGCGCCGCGACCGTCCTTTCGTCAAAATCAACTGCACCGCGATTCCCGAGAACCTGATGGAAAGCGAGCTGTTCGGCTACGAAAAGGGCGCTTTTACCGGCGCGAACGTCTCGAAACCCGGCAAGTTCGAGATCGCCGACACGGGCACGGTGTTCCTGGACGAGATCGGCGACGTGCCGCCGTCGATCCAAGTCAAATTATTACGGGTCCTGCAGGAGCGCGAATTCGAACGCCTGGGCAGTAACAAAACCCTGCGCACCGACGTGCGCGTCATCGCCGCCACGAATGTTGACCTGCGCGCCGCCCTGGAACAAGGCACCTTCCGCGAGGACCTCTACTACCGCCTGAACGTGGTACCTCTGGATATCCCCCCTTTGCGCGAACGAAAAGAAGATATTCCCTATTTAGTGGAGCATTTTGCCAAGAAATTCGGGGGCGAAATCAGCGAAAGCGCGCTCGAGCGCCTCATGAGCTATCATTGGCCGGGCAACGTGCGGGAGCTGGAGAACGTCGTCGAGCGCAGCATTCTGCTGGCGCGGGGACCTCGCGTAGAGGCCGAGGATACTCGAATCGATACTGTGGCGCGTGCGCGCGCCTCCTCCGGCGCGGCCGACCACTTCCTGCCGGAAGGGATGACGCTCGATGAATACGAGCAGTCCATCATCAGGGAGGCCCTGAAGCGGGCCAACGGCAACAAGAGCCAGGCGGCTCGCCTTCTGGGGCTTACGCGGAACGCACTACGGTATCGCCTGGCGCAAATGGGAATCGAGTGATAGCGGATCGAGCCTAGGCCGGTGCTGCTTCCAGAATTTCCTCGGACACCTGCCCGAACTTTTCGAAGTTTTTCCGGAAGCGCGCGCTCAGGTCTTCGGCCGCGCGATCATAAGCCTCCGGATCCTTCCACTGGCCGCGCGCATCCAGCAAGTTTGCAGGCACACCCGGCACGCTCCGTGGCACCAGGACGCGGAACACGGGATGCGGCTCCGCGGGAAGATTGTCGAGCTGGCCGGCAATGGCTGCGTTCACCATAGCCCGCGTGTATTTGAGGCTCATGCGCTGGCCCACGCCATACGGACCTCCTACCCATCCGGTATTGACCAGATAACAGGTCACGTTATGACGCTGCAATTTCTCGCCGAGCATCTTGGCGT
>QHXU01000220.1:6867-8425 GCA_003223065.1 Acidobacteriota bacterium
CTGCGTCAGGCGAGCGATCGGCGGCAGAACTCCGAACGCATCCGCTGTCAGGAACAATATGTGCGTCGGATGCCCGCCCACGCCCGGAATCACAGCATTATCGATGAAGTTCACGCGATACGCGGCCCGGGTGTTCTCCGTAATCTCATCGGAGTCGAAGTTGAGCAGGCGCAGCTCCGGATCCACGACGACATTCTCCAGCACGGTCCCAAAGCGAATCGCATTCCAGATCTGCGGCTCCTTTTCCCGTGACAGATTGATGCACTTGGCGTAGCAGCCGGCCTCGAAATTGAACACGCCCTGGTCGCTCCATCCGTGCTCGTCGTCGCCGATCAACCGGCGCTCGGGATCGGCCGAAAGCGTGGTTTTGCCGGTGCCGGAAAGACCGAAGAACAGCGCCACGCGCCCATCCGAGCCGATGTTGGCCGAGCAATGCATGGGCATGATGTCGCGGAACGTCAGCAGGTAGTTGAGAATCGTGAAGATGCTCTTCTTCATCTCACCGGCGTACTCGGTGCCGGCGATGAGCACGACCTTTTTGGCGAAGTCGAGAACGATGGCGGTCTGGGATCGCGTGCCGTCCTTTGCAGGATCCGCGTAAAATGTAGGCGCGAAGAACAGGGTAAACTGCGGCACGTGATCTTCCGTCTTCAGCGGATCCGGCCGGATGAACAACTGCCGCCCAAACAGACAATGCCAGGCTCGCTGCGTGACCACGCGGATCGGCATGGTATTGGCGGCGTCGGCGCCGGCAAAGCAGTCCTGCACGAAAACATCCTGTCCTTGCCAATAGGTCAGCATACGTTCGTAAAGGGTGTCGAACTGCTTCCGGTCCATCGGCTGATTCACCGAGCCCCAGTTAACCGTGGTTTCGGTGCCCGGCTCGCGGACGATGTATTTGTCCTTGGGAGAACGCCCTGTGAATTGCCCGGTTCTGACCACAAACGCCCCACCGCTCGCCAGCATGCCTTCGTGGCGCTGGATGGCGTGCTCGATCAACTGTGCCGTGCCGAGATTCCAATATGCGGTCTGAATATTGCGGAGGCCATGTCGGCCTAAATCGTAGCGACTGGGACGAACTCCTGCGTTGGCCATACGGTTTAAGAGGGTCTCCACCTCATAGCGCCCGCCCCGGCCTGCATCTGAAGCGCGCGTGCACTGCGAACCCGGCTGGCTTCCAGTTTATCATGGAGATATGGGGTCGCGATGCGCGTACCTGCTGGCTGCGATCATGCTCACCATCGCGGTCCGCGCACAGATTATCGAGTTCGAATCAGGCGGATTGAAGTACAAGACGCTCACGCACAACGGCGTGACGATCATGTTTGCCTCGCTGCCCACGCACGTGCGCGAGTACGCGATTTTGCAAGTGGCGATTTCCAACGGCTCACCCGTTTCATGGGCGATTCGGCCCGAGGATTTCAAGTTTGAAAAACAGGATGGCCAGAGCATCCAGGCGCTGCCCGCCAGGACCGTGGTTAACAACCTGATTGAAAAGGCAGGGCGCAGCGACGTCATGAAGCTGGTTTCAGCCTACGAGGCGGGACTGTATGGCAAC
>QHXU01000220.1:8480-13272 GCA_003223065.1 Acidobacteriota bacterium
CGGAGATCGGTTCGACGAAGCTCAAAGCAGCGGCGGCGGCTTCAGCAATCGCGCTGGTGACGACGAAGCTCGCGCCAGGCCAATCCACCGACGGCGCCGTGTTTTATCCTAACCAAGGCAAGCCGCTTGGCCCGGGACACCTCACTGTGAACGCCGCCGGGGAAACATTCGTATTTCCGGTGGAAAGCGAACCGCACGGTACGCGTTGATCCTAACTTACGCAAGCCTTTACATCGTTCCACGACAATTCCGTACCGCGTTCGGCGTATTGGACGCGTACATAGGCGAGCGCGACCGTCTCGTCGAGCGCGGGAGAGAACACGGCGCTGGCAATTTCGGCGGCCTCGCGATCACCGGCAGCCAGCTTCGTTCCGGGGGCGGGCACTTTCGACGAATTGATTTCCAGACGCCGGAGGACGCGGTGGACTTGCCCGCGGCTGCGTACGCGCTCCACGATCTCCTGCCCGAGATAGCATCCCTTGCTGAAGTGCACGGCATGCAACTGCGCTGTTTCCTGGACTAAGCGGCGCTCGGTGATCTCCTCCCCGTAGCGCGGGCGGCCATGCTCGATGCGAACCGTGCGTGCGTCGTCGGCACTGGCGGCAACGGCGCCCGCCGCGGAGAGCCGGGAGATGAGTTCCGCTTTGTCGGCAGCGGACGTGAACACGAAAAAGCCCTCCGAGCCGGTGGTGTTGAGCCTGGCTACAGTTCTCGACTCCCAAGCGGCCCACGCATGAGGCTTCTCCGGAATCAAAGCACCCAGCCTGCTAAGCACCGCGGCTGCGTCGGGACCTTCCACGGCAATCGTGGTCACGTGATCGGTCTCATCTTCGATCGTGACGTCGTCGGCGATGATATACCGGTCCAGATGGTCGAAGAGCTTACGGCGGGTCTCAGGCTCCGTGTCGAGCAGGAAATGCTCTTCGAAGCACAGTAAATTCACGTCGCCCAGGATTCGCCCCTGCGCGTTTAGAAAAAACGCGTAGCAACCTTCACCCGGTCTTAGTTGCTCCACCTGGTTGGTTGTCATCGCGTGAAGTAGGCGCGCGCGATCTTCGCCGGTGGCCCGAATTTTCCCGCGAGTGGATAAATCGACCCAGGCCGCGTGCTCCCGCAGGGCCACGTACCCGCCGGTCATTTCAGCGACATCCACCGCAGATACGCTGAAATGCATAAAATCAGCGCCCCCGAAATAACGACCCCAGTCAGCGACCGCCGCTTGCCCTCGCGGTACAAAATCATCACGGCGAAGATGTGTAGTGCGAAAAGTATCTTGATGCCGAACCACATTTGATAGTGCGGCGGAAACGATGATTTGCTCAAGAAATTATAAAGGCCGGAGACCAGAATTCCACCCATGGCTCCGTAGGCCACGGGTTTAAAACTCATCACCAGGTCACCTACAACCATGCGTGCGTAAAACACACCACCCAAGAGCACTACTACAGAGGCAATATGCAGCCAGCGCATCGCGAGCGGAAGGGCCAGGCTCATATCCCGAGTATACAATCGGGTTTATGGTTCACGAGATTCTTCCGGTGGGCATGCTGCAATGCAATTGCTCGATCTTCGGAGACGAACAATCGCGGCAGGCCATGGTCATCGATCCCGGTGACAACGTGGAGGACATCCTCGCGGTGCTCAAGCGCCATGCGCTCACCGTTAGCGCCATCGTGATCACGCATGCTCATATCGATCATATCGGCGGCGCGGCGAAGCTGAAGGCTGCCACCGGTGCGCCGGTTTATATGAACCGGAACGATCAGGAATTATACGATCGCCTCGACGTCCAGGCATCCTGGCTTGGCATGGAGACACCGTCAAGAACGGACGTCGATACGGCCGTGCGTGAGGGCGATTCGCTCACTTTGGGTAACACCGGGTTTCACGTTCTCGACACTCCTGGTCACACCCAGGGCAGCATCTCCCTATGGATCCCTGCCGAAAACAAGCTGATCGCGGGCGACACGCTGTTCCGGGACAGCATCGGCCGCACCGATTTGCCCGGAGGCGATGGGCGGAAGATCTTGCGCTCGATCCGCGAGAAGCTCCTGACGCTGCCCGAGGATGCAGCGGTGGTGCCAGGGCACGGTCCGGAGACGACCATTGGCCGCGAGAAGGAGTGCAATCCTTTCCTGCGAGGGCTTTGATCCTCATCCCGGCCGGAGGCGCCGGCGTAGTCCGCTCCAACTCATCACGCGCAGCCACTCGCCCAGGTAGCGCGCGGCCGCGCCGCGGTTAACCAAAACGCCCATCGGCAGGCTTTCGAGATACCGCAGCAGAGATGGCTGAAACGGCTCGAAGAACTGGTCCCGGCCATCGGCACGGTAGCACAGATATCCGTAGATCCACTGGAACGGCACGTAGCCGTAATGCCGGCGGAGCACGCGAAAAGTTTCATGAAAAACTTCTCTGCGCCGGCCCAGCGACTTGTTGTCAGGATGCATGCGCGAGTGTGCGAGCGTCGCGTGGATGCGCCGCATCGTGTACAAACGCGAAACGCGCATCCATAGTTCATAGTCGAACGTCACCTCGAGCTCGGGATCCATGCCGCCGACATTCTCGAACGCGGTGCGCCGCAGGAAGGACGCGGGCTGGCAGATGAAGCACTCCCGTGACAGGAGACTGGGGTCGAAGTCGCGCACCGGGTAGCGCTCGATGCGGCGCCCTGCCTCGTCGATCCACCACGCGTTTCCATAAACCACGGCCGCATCGGGGTCGTCCATGAAGTGCCGCACGGCCGCCGATACCGCCTCCGGCAAATAGACGTCATCGGCATTCAAGTAGGCGAAGATCGCCCCTCGCGAGAGTGCGAAGCCGCGATTGACTGCATCGGCGGCGCCACGGTCGGATCCGGTGATCCAGGACACCCGCCGCTCGTACTTCTTCAGGATGTCGAGAGTACCGTCGGTCGAGCCTCCGTCCACTACGATGTATTCTATGTGCGGATAATCCTGCGCCAAGACGCTTTCGATGGCCTCTTCCACAAATTGCGCGGAGTTGAGGCATGGCGTGACGATGGAAACAAGCGGCGCGTCAGGCTCCCACATACTGAGCGTACAGGCTTCGCGCCACACCGACGTCCGTGGTCCCCTTGACGATGGCGCGGCCGTCTGGAAATATAGTCAGCTCGTATGGATCGAGCGTCACACGCAAAGCGAATTCGTTGGCGCGCACCGGCGCCACTGCGCCCAGGCGCCGCGCGAGCTCGTCCAAATCCAGCGGGCGGGTGCGCTCGTGGATCTGTACCGCGTTGCGGCCGCAGAGGCTGACCGGGGCACGACGGCGTCCATCCAGGTGCGCGAACTCGCGCCGGACACAGGACGGACAATCCGGGTCGCGAGCCGGCGGGTGAATTTGGCGGATCTCACCGGTCCAGACATCCGCCGTGGTCAGGAGAGCGTTTAGCCCATCCGGGCCACACGCCAGGATCTTAAGCGCGTCGCCCGCCTGAAGCGCAGCGATCGTCGTGGTCACCGGCCCCAGCACTCCTGCCGTCTCACAAGTGGGTTGGGAGCCCTTCGGCGGCTCCGGGTAAATGCACTTCAAACACGCCGTGACTCCCGGAATGATCGCCAGCTTCAACCCGTAACTGCCCACCGCCGCGCCGTAAATCCAGGGGATCCGCCAGTAGATGGCGGCATCGTTGATCAGGTAGCGCGTCTCGAAGTTATCGGTTCCATCGAGAATCAGGTCGATGCCTTCGAGAAGCTCCGCGGCATTCGAGGGCGCGAGATCCGCGACCATCGGCTCGAGAGCGACGTCCGAGTTCACCCGCGCCAGCCGGCGGGCAGCGGCCACGGCCTTGGGCAGGCCTTCGGCGGCATCCGATTCATCGAAAAGGAACTGGCGCTGCAGGTTGCTCCACTCCACGAAATCGCGATCGATCAGCCGTAGCAGTCCCACGCCCGCGCGCGCCAGCGCCTCCGCCTGAACGCTCCCCAGGGCGCCGCAGCCGACGATCGCCACGCGCGCGGCGCGGATCTGGCGTTGCCCTTGTTCGCCTACCGGCGCGAACCGAATCTGCCGGGAGTAACGCGATTCTCTGCCACGCATCATAAGAATTATAGGATCTCTACTCACGATCGTAGCAGCAGCCGCCGCACGCAAAATTCTAGAACGCGCAGAAAACAGCGGCGGGTGCGTTATCATTGTGGGGCGTGCCTCCGCCCGTGCTGCTGATTTTCTCGCTGCTAAGCGCACAGGGCGCGGTGGCGCTCCCGCGAAGCCCAGGAAATATGTGGTCAGCGGGCTCTGCGGAGCGCGCATCATCGGCGCTCGGCATGGCCCGAGTGCCCGCGCAGGGCGCAGCGCCCACCGATTTCGAGGGCCGTACCATCGGACGCATCGAATTCGATCCGCCGAATCAGCCCCTCCCACGCGAAGAACTCGACCGGCTGCTGCCATTCCACGCGGGATCTGTCCTCAAAATGTCTGAAATCCGCGCCTCCATCCAGAAGCTTTATCAGACCGGCCGTTTCGCCAACATTGTGGTCAATGCGCAGCTCGAAGGCGAAGCGGTGGTGGTGCGCATCGCGACCGAGCTAAAGTTTTTCGTCAGTGGGGTCACGATCGAGGGCGCGGCCGATCCGCCCAACAGGAGTCAGCTCACCACCGCCGCCAAGCTGGAACTGGGCACTGAGTTCACCGAGAGTCAACTCAAACAATCCGTTGAAAACATGCAAGGGCGCTTGCGCGCCAACGGTCTTTACCAGGCCGGCATCCGATTTCATGTCGACCGGCTCCCGGCGACGGAGGAGGCGAGCATCCATTTCGATATCGATCCTGGGCG
>QHXU01000220.1:13290-13811 GCA_003223065.1 Acidobacteriota bacterium
GCGCGCTTCGATGGTGTAAAGTTGTCGGGCAGTTTCAATCGCTCGCCGGAAAGCGTAATTCGCGCCACCCGTTGGCGCCGCGGTCTGGGACCGTTCACCTTCCAGTTTCTGGGCTGGCGCGAGGCCACCGAGAGCCGCATCCAAACCGGCGTCGACCGGGTCCTCCAGGGCTTTCAGAAAGGCGATCACCTGGCGGCCCGCGTGACGCTCGAGCGCGTCGACTATCATCAACAGACCAACCGCGTGACGCCCACGCTGCTGATCGACGGCGGTCCGACCGTAAGGGTGCGGACATCCGGCGCCAATGTTTCAAGAAGCCGCCTGCGCCAGTTGATTCCCATTTACCAGGAGCGCACCGTCGACCGCAGCCTGCTGGTGGAAGGCAAGCGTAATCTGACCGAATATTTCCAGTCGCTTGGGTACTTCGAGGCAGACGTCGATTTCGACCAGAGCGCGCCGGAAAACGGCCAGCAGGTGATCGACTATCGCGTGACGCGCAACGCGCGCCACAAGCTGGTGGA
>QHXU01000220.1:13819-14778 GCA_003223065.1 Acidobacteriota bacterium
GGCCACTTTGCGCGAGCGCCTCCTCGTGACGCCGGCGATTTTTCCGCGCTACCGCTCCGGCCGCTACTCCCAAAAATTGCTGGATCACGATCTTGATGCGATACGCGACCTCTATCACACCAACGGCTTCCGCGAGGCGGATGTCACCACCAAGGTCGAAGACAATTACGAGGGCAAGCTCGGCGAGCTCTCGGTGCGGATCGACGTGCAAGAAGGGCCACAGTGGTTCGTGAGTAAACTTGAGATCGAAGGGGCTCCGCAGGGAGATATCCCGTACCTGCGCTCGATTCTGCAATCCACCGAGGGCCAGCCTTTCAGCGAAGCCAATATCGCCGCTGACCGCGATACGCTCCTCAGTTACTACTACAACAACGGATATCCCGACACGACCTTCGATTGGAGCCAAACGCCCGGACCCGTTCCCCATCGCGTCGACCTCCGTTTCGCGATTCACCCCGGTCAGCGCCAGTACGTGCGCGGCGTCCTGGTGCGAGGCCTCGAGACCACCAAGGCGTCGCTGGTGGCGAGCCGCATTCTCCTCTCGCCCGGCGATCCCATCTCGCAGAACCGCATCGCGGAGAGCCAGCAAAAGTTGTACGATCTCGGCATCTTTTCCAAAGTGCAGACCGCCATTCAGAATCCCGAGGGCGACGAGGAGCGCAAGTACGTGCTGTTTCGACTCGACGAAGGGAGCAAGTACTCCGTCAACGCCGCTGTCGGCGCGCAATTAGGGCGCATCGGCGGCGGCGTCACCACCTTCGACCAGCCCGCTGGGACCACCGGATTCAGCCCCCGTATTTCCCTTGGTTTGAGCCGGCTGAACTTACTCGGGTTAGGACATACCGTGAGCCTTCAAACCCGCGCGTCCACCGTGGAGCAGCGCGCGCTGCTCAGCTACCTGTTGCCGCAGTTCAGCGGAAACGAGAACCTCTCGCTTACGTTCTCCGGGCTCTTCGATT
>QHXU01000221.1:0-6674 GCA_003223065.1 Acidobacteriota bacterium
TCGCCACCCTATATGGAGCGCCACGGCTCCGCCGGTCATCCGCTCGAACGTAACGCGTGTGAATCCGGCCCCGCGCATCTGCTCCGCCAGGTCTTCGGCGCCGGGGAATTTCCGGATCGATTCGGGCAGATACGAATATGCTTCGCGCGAGCCGGAAACCAGTCCTCCCACCCACGGCAGTACCCAATTCGAAAAAAGTCGATAAACCGCACCAAAGGCGTGATTCGTCGGCTGCGAGAATTCGAGGATCGCCGCCACACCGGCCGGCTTCAGAACGCGCACCAATTCCTCGAGACCGCTGTGGTAGTTCGCCAGGTTGCGGAAGCCGAACGCGATGGTGACGAGGTCAAGCGAAGCATCCGCCAGCGGCAGCGCGAGCGCATCGGCTTCAAACAGCGGTGAGCGGAGCCGCCTCGCGGCGATCTTTTTTTTCGCCTCCACCAGCATCGGATGGCAGAAGTCGCAACCCAGCACCGCAGCTTTCCGGCTGTCCTCGAGCGTTAGTAAAACATCTCCAGTGCCGCAGCAAAGATCGAGCACACGCGCCCCGGGCCGCTCAAGCACGCCCGCGACGCGCTCCACGGCGCGCGTCCGCCAGCGCCGGTCGAGGTTGAACGAGAGCAAGTGGTTCAGAAAGTCGTAACGCTGGGCGATGCGGCCGAACATGCCACGCACCCAGCGAGCCGCGGCTTCCTCCCCGCTGACTCCGCGCGGCGTGGTGCCGGTCATGACAGCACCGATTGAATCGATTCGAGCACGAGCCGCGGGTCGATTCCCGAAACGATGCGCACGTCGCCGATCCTCACTGGCAACACGAAATGAATGGCGCCCTGGACTGTCTTCTTGTCGGCGCTCAGGCGCGCCGCCAGCCGGGCGGCGGCGATTCCATCGAGCGGCGGAATGGGTCCATATTTGGCGATCACCCGTTCGATAGCCGCGCGAGCAGCCGCAGCCAGATCGCCCGTGCGCTCGGCCAGCGCCGCCGCGGCGAGCATCCCGAACGCAACGGCTTCGCCATGCAGAAAGCGCGTGTACTGTGTTTCGGCTTCGAGCGCATGACCCACAGTGTGGCCGAAATTGAGTATGCGGCGCAGATCACCCTCGCGCTCGTCCGCGGAAACCACCTCCGCCTTGATCCGCACGGCATCCGCGATAATGCGCTCCACCATCGCGGGTTCCTGCGCCAGGACGCTGGCCGCGCACTGATCAAGCAGGCGGAACAATTCCGCGTCGCGGATCACGCCGCACTTGATGACTTCGTATAGGCCTGCGCGATATTCGCGCTCAGGCAGGGTTCTGAGCGTTTCGGGATCAATCAGAACAACTAAGGGCTGGTGAAAACTGCCGAGAAGGTTCTTGCCGGCGGCGAGATTCACCCCGGTCTTGCCGCCCACTGCCGCATCCACTTGGGCCAGCAGGGTCGTTGGGACCTGGATAACCGGGATCCCGCGCATGAAGATTGCCGCCAGGAAGCCTCCGACGTCGTTGACGATCCCGCCGCCGAATGCGACTACGACACTCGAGCGGTCGCCTCCGGCCGCAACCATCCGCTCCGCAAGCGTTTCGACTTCCGCCAGCCGCTTCCGTGCCTCGCCACCCGAAAAAAAGAGAACCTCGTGCGGGCGATCGCCCAGCGCGGACGACACTCCAGGGCCATGCAGTGTCCACACGTCGGGTGTGGTGACCACGAAAATCTTGCCTGCACGCGCCGGTAGAAACCCGGCGATCTTTCGCACGGCCCCGCGCTCGACAATCGCGTCATAGGCGCGCTGCGGAGTATTCACGCGAAAGCTGGACATAAGTTCGTTGTACCATGGGCCTGTTGCAGCAACCCGTTTACCCGATTTTGTTCCTCTTGTTCGCTGCCGCCCCCATCCGAGAGACCAGTTCGGCGACGATCTTATGGGCGGCGCCGGCCATCCTCATCTCCGCGATGATGATCGCCTGGGCCGCCGAATCGTCGCAGTATTTCATCGCGCAGGGATTTGCGCTGGCGATCCTCGCCTGGCTGCAGACCCTGCCCGAGTTTGCCGTGGAGGCCGTCTTCGCCTGGCATCAGGAGGTGCCGCTGCTGCTGGCGAACCTGACCGGAGCTCTGAGACTGCTCACAGGGCTTGGTTGGCCGGTAATATACTTCACGGCCGCGATCTTCAACCGCCGGCGCAACCGGACGCCGCTTGGCAGCATTCGCCTCGACCAGCATCACTCGGTGGAAGTGGTCGGGCTGTTGGTATCGCTGATCTACATCGCGGTGGTGAGCGCGAAAGGATCGCTCACGGTGATCGACGGAGCCGTATTGATCGTGATTTACGGCGCGTACCTGCTGATCCTCGGAAAATTGCCGCCCGAAAAAGAGGAGTCGATCCACGAGCTAGAGCTGATCCCGCGCAAAATCGTGACGTCGCCACGCGTCCGGCGCATCGTTTTGATCACGGCGCTGTTCGCCGCCGGCGGCCTCCTTATCTATTACGCCGCGGAGCCGTTTGCCGGCAGCCTGCTTGCGATCGCTACCGCCTTCGGCATCTCGAAATTCGTGTTTGTTCAATGGGTGGCGCCGCTGGTTTCCGAGTTTCCCGAGATGGCCTCCACGGTGTACTTTGCCCGCACCGTGGACCGCGCGTCAATGGCTCTGATGAACATGGTCTCGAGCAACATCAACCAGTGGACGCTGTTGACGGCGATGCTGCCGATTCTCTACTCCATCAGCATCGGTACCGCTACCCCTATTGTGTTCGACCCTCAGCAGAGAATCGAGCTGCTGATGACGCTCGGCCAGGCGCTCGTGGGCATGATCTTCCTCATCAACATGGAACTGGCCTGCTGGGAGGCGACCGTGTTGTTTGTGCTGTTTCTGCTTCCGTTCATTCACCCCGCCGCGGCCAGACCGGTGACAGCGCTCTACTTTGCCTGGGCCGGCGTCGAGCTGGCGCGCATGATCCTCGGCAAGCGGGATTTCTCGGCGATTGTAGCGTTCAGCGAAGTCTGGAAAGCGCACATCAGCCGCGGCGCATAAACAGCAGGCCATCGCCGATTTCCTTGAATCCCCAACGCTCATAGAACGGGATCAGTTCCGGGCGGCAATACAGCTCGAAATGCCGAACCTGCGCCAGAACGGGATGATTCAAGATGGAGTCCATGAGCTCGCTCCCAAGTCCCTTCTTCCGCGCCCCGGGATCGACGATCACGTCCAGCACGAGCGCTTTGTATACCTGATCCGTGATCACGCGCGCAAAGGCGATCAAACGATCCGTCTCAGCATTGGCGAACGCCACGAGAATCCGCGTCGCATCGAGCATCCGCCGCACATCCTCAAGCGTGCGTCCTTCGGTCCACCACTCGTTTTGATACAAGCGGTGCAGGTCCTCGACCTGTGTTTCGCTCAGCGTATCGACGCGCCGCGGACGCCCCTCGCCGGGCGCCCCAGTGCCGCGCGCGAGCTTCCTTTCGAGATCCTCCTTCACTCTCGGCCACTCCGAATCGAGGATGCTGAAGTATACGGTGTGCCGGATGCGGCCGCTCCAGGTCAGCATGTGATTGCGCAGCGTGCCTTCCTCGCGCGCGCCGATGCGGAGAATTGCGTTGCGCGACCGCCGGTTGAGAGAATCCGTTTTCAACTCCACGCGCATGCATCCTAGCGTCTCGAAAGCGTGGCGAAGCATGAGGTGCTTCGCCTCGGTATTTGTCATCGAACGCTGCCACGGCCGCGCGATCCAGGTGGACCCGATTTCCACACGCCGGCTCGGGCCATCGATGTTCATGAAACGCGTACTGCCGGCCACGCGGTTCGAAGCGCGGTCGACTGTAGCGAAGGGCAGCGCTGTGCCCGCATCCTGATCAGCGAGCGCCGCGCGAACATAGCCCGCCATCTCCTCCGGCGTGGTAACACGCATCGGAGTCCAGCGCCAGAGTTCAGGATCGAGCCCCACTTCGCACAGCGCCGCCTGATGCGATGGGGAGAGCGGCTCCAGGCGCACGTGGCGGCCTTCCAGCGTGACAGGCTCGATCTTCATTACACGCCGTATTTCTTGAACCAGGCGAGTAATTTCTTCCAGGCGTCCTGCGCGTCGTCCGCCTTGTAGCTCGGACGATAATCGGCGTTGAAGCCGTGCTGCGCTTCCGGATAAACGATAATCTGCGAAGGGTTACCCGCCGCCTTCAGCGCGGCGCGCATGCGCTCCACTGATTCGAGCGGAATGCCCGCATCCTTGCCTCCATAGAATCCGATCACCGGGGCCTTCAGTGAGCTCACCAGTTCGATGGGGTGCTTGGGCGTGAGTTCGGAGCTCTGGCCTTCCAGGCGCCCGTACCACGCCCCGCCGGCTTTGAGCTTCGGATTGTGCGCGGCGTACAGCCACACAATGCGCCCTCCCCAGCAAAATCCGGTGATGGCCAGGCGTGACGGGTTGCCCTTTGAACTCTTCACAGCCCAGGCGGCCGCCGCGTCCAGATCGCTCATCACCTGGGCATCGGGAACCTTCGAGACGACCTTGCTGATGATCTCCTGGATGTTCTCGATCTTCGAGACATCGCCCTGGCGGGCATACAGCTCCGGCGCCACCGCGCAGTATCCGGCCTTGCCGAAACGGCGGCAGATGTCTTTGATGTGCTCATGCACGCCGAAGATCTCCTGGACCACCAGCACCACAGGAAATCCGCGCCCCTTTTCCGGGCAGGCACGATAGCCAGGAATTTCGCCGTCGCTGGCCGGAATCTTTACTTCGCCCGCGGTAAGTCCGTTGGTGTCCGTAGTAATGGTCGCGGCAGCGATGGGCTGCACCGCCATCGCGAATCCAGCGGCCAGTTTGGTCACCAGAAAGGTTCGCCGGTTTTCAGGAGCGGTTTCCGGCAACAGGCTGTCGATATCAGGATGCGCCATGGCGTTATTTTACAGAGATTGCACAATAGAGAGAATGCAGCAAGAAACGATTCGAGAACCCGAGCCCCGCTGGCCCGCCTTACTGGCACTCTTCGCCGTCGCCGCTCTCTACTTTGCCCTGCCCTCCGCGCTGACGCCTGGGCCTGACTGGCTGTTGCTCGCGCTGGTGATTGTGCTGGCGACTCCGGCGATGCTCTCTCATCGCCGGGGCAAACACCGATTGGGCCAGATCTTCGGGTACACCGCCGTCAGCATCGTCACGCTGGCAATGATCGCAGCCCTGGCGCTGCTGGTTTCGCGCCTTCCCGCGCACAAGGAAACGCCCGCGCAATTGTTGCTTTCGGCCGCCGCACTCTGGACTAGCAATTTCCTGGTATTCGCGTCGTGGTACTGGCGCCTGGACGCCGGCGGACCACACCAGCGCGATCTGCAGCACTCCCATACCGACGGCGCTTTTCTTTTTCCGCAAATGGTCTTGGACCCGGAGCTCCGCCGCGCGATGGGCGAGGATCAGTGGCGTCCCGGCTTCGTCGACTACTTGTTTCTCGCCTTCAACACCAGCACAGCCTTTTCGCCGACTGATGTGCCGGTGCTCTCGCGCTGGGCCAAGGTGCTGATGATGTTGCAGGCCAGCGTCTCGCTGGCGACCATCGCGTTACTCGCAGCCAGGGCGGTGAACGTTTTGTGAAACGCGGGCGTTTTGCGAGCCCCTCAGTTTACCCTGATCGACCCCATCCGATCGCCCAAATGGTCCGTCCAGCCCGGACGTAGCCGCGTCAAGTCTCTTTCATCGCGATTGATGCGATAACGGGCGCCGCGGAAATCCGGCCGTTCGAAAACGACCACGGCTTGCGCGCGCCCGAATAGCTTCACTGAGGAGATTGTTTCGTTGAACTCGCGGCTCACATCGGCTATGTCGCTGCCGCTGCCGGTGCACAACGCTTTTCCGCGAAAATCCGGCTGCTGATAAAAGCATGCGCCGTCCCCCGCGAGCTTCCACATTTGCTCGCGATTATCCCAAAACCTGCCGAAACGGTCCGGGTGCGGATCGCGATCGTTGGCATCGGGCTCGCGGCGGAAGCGGCGCTCGCGGTCACGGTCACGATCGCCCTCGAAACTGCGCGCCACGCGCCGCACAATGAACCGCTGATTGGAATCACCGTTCAGATCGTAGATCTGGACGCGGAGGCCGTCGCGGCTCGAACCGTCTGGAATATCGATTGTCTTGCCGGCACGGGAAACAATCAGGGCGTTCCCATCCTTGCCCGGCTGGATACGCCATTGCTGGTTCGGATTTCCGTCAAATCGCCCGCACACCAGCGGAGAGCTGTTGGAATTGCGTGTGATTTCGAGCGCCTTTCCGTTCATCGCATTGCGTATATAGTAAAAGCCGGACTCGGCGCGTTCGATATCCCACCTTTGGTTCTCCGCGCCACGCGGCGAAAACTGGATCACCGTGGTCTGGTCGTTGCGATCCAGGTCCAACAGCTTTCCCGACTTCAGATTCGTAAGCTCATAGCGGCCCGGTCCATCGAACCCTCCTTGCGCAAACCCGAACGCCGCCATCGCGGCGCCCCCGATTATCGTCACCCATACACGAGACATGTTCATACCTCTTATAGATTGTATGATGACTCATTACGTTGTCACCATGATCGAAGTCGAAGATCTTTCAAAATCCTTCACAGACCCCAAGCGCGGCACGCGGCTGGCCGTGAATCGGGTCAGCTTCGACGTTCGCGCCGGCGAAGTGTTCGGGCTTCTGGGCCCCAACGGCGCCGGCAAAACCACGACGTTG
>QHXU01000221.1:6716-8287 GCA_003223065.1 Acidobacteriota bacterium
GTCCGGCAGTGCGCGCGTGAATGGCTTCGACATCTATCGAGAGGCGGCAAGGGTGCGCGAGCAGATCGGGTTTCTTTCCGGCGATATGGGTCTTTACGGCCGCCTGAGCCCGCGCGAGATTCTCGAATTTTTCGGCAAGTTGAATGGAATGGACTCCCCGCGCCGCTCCATGCGCATCCGCGAGATGATTACCATGCTCGACATGCAGAGCTTCGCCGACGTCCGCACCGACAAGCTGTCCACAGGCATGAAGCAGAAGACGGCGATCGCCCGGACCATGCTGCACGATCCGTCCATCCTGATCCTGGACGAGCCCACATCCGGCCTGGACGTGCCCACTGCGCGTACCATCGAGACCGCAATCCTCGACGCCAAAAGAACTGGCAAGTGTGTGCTCTACTCGACGCACGTAATGGAAGAGGCGGAGTACCTCTGCGACCGCATCGCCGTCATTAGCGACGGAGTGCTCAAGATGACCGGAACCATGGAACAATTGCGGGCGGCCACCGGCAAACGGCGCCTTCGCGAAATCTTCCTTGAACTTCTGGGCCTGCCTGACGGCGATTAAAAGAAATTGTATGCGCTTTTTCATCATTCAGGCGATTCTTAACAAGGAAATGCTCGATATGGTGCGCGATCGCCGCACCATGATCAGCATGGTCGCTGTGCCAATGTTGGTGATTCCCCTAGCGATTTCGGTCACCACACGGCTGGCCTCGCGGCTGCAACGGAACGCCGAAGCGGAAGTCAAGACGATGGGCATTGCCGCCCGCGTAACTACATCCGCGATTCGTAAAGCGCTGGAGAACACGGGATTGCAGCTTGCCGAGAAGGACGACCTCAAAGCGGCGATCGAGACAAAGTCGGTTGCTGCTTCGGTAGAGGAAATCGCCGGCACGCCGCCGGAAATTCGGATCTACGTCGACAGCTCGAGTCCCACCTCGAACACCGGCGGTGACAGGATCCGCACCGCGTTAAACGATCTCAAGGAGCAAAAAATTCGAGAGGGACTGCGCAAATCCGGCATTGCGGAGACCGTGCTGACGCCCTTCACCATTACTCGCACCAACATCGCCGGCGACCGTAAGATGGCTGGGGCGATGTGGGGAAGCATGCTCGGCTATGTGTTGCTCCTGCTGATGTTCACCGGCGGCATGTACCCCGTCATCGACATGACCGCCGGAGAAAAGGAGCGGAAAACACTGGAGGCGTTCCTCGCCGCGCCGGTATCGCGCCGCGAAATCGTGGTAGGCAAAACGTTGGCCGCGATCACGGCGATTTTTCTCACAGCGGCGCTGACGCTCGGCAGCATGGTCTATTCCCTCAAGGGCAACCAGATGGCGTCATCGCGCTCGGTTGAGGTCAGGCAGATGATGGGCACCATTCCGCTCGATACCCACACCATCATGCTGATCGCGGTGACGCTCATTCCGCTGGCAATCTTCGCGGCTTCGCTCATGTTCGCCATCGCGCTCTTCGCACGCAGCTTTAAGGAAGGCCAGAGCTATCTGACCCCGCTCGCGCTTCTGGTGATCTTTCCGGCGCTCCTCGGGGGATTACCTGGATTCAAG
>QHXU01000222.1:0-3636 GCA_003223065.1 Acidobacteriota bacterium
CCTTGGTTCACGAGGTATGCGCCGCGCAGCGCATTCACCGAAAACAGCAAGGGCGCCAGGATGCCCTCGAACCGAAAGCGCAATCCCGGCCCCGTTTCCACGTAGTTGGCCCAATATTGACCATGTACATCCACAGTCGCGTTCCAGTTCCAATACAGCTGCGCGTGAAGGGCGCGGACTGCCTCCGCCGCTCTCAACGTGTAACCGGTACGATTCTGTGAATACAGCAGGGTGTCATTCGAGAAGCGGCTGACGAAAATCCCGTCGTTATTGGTTTCGGCGAAGGCGCCGTGCGTGCCGCGCGCCAACAGGCGCCCGAAACCTTTGGTATAGGAGAGCCCACCGCGGTAATCCGGGACGATACGGCCCGTGTCCGATCCGTCGGCGCGATAGCGCAGCGCTTCCCCGGCTTCGAACCATCCCAACAGGCCGTGCCAGGGGATGCTTGCGAGGCCGAGGGCCAGTATCACACTGCGCTCGGAGAGATACTGCGGGCCCATACCCGCGCCGAACTCGACCGCTCCGCGCGAATCACCAATAAATCGCACCGATGAGTAGGGCCGCACGAACCAGCGAGGCAGGCTCAATTCGGTCTTGGCCTGGGCGTAGGTGAAGGCGTCGTGCCAGCGCGTTGAGAACATCGGGAACGCCCACACCGTGGTGCGAAAGCGCTCCAACGCCGGCTGGAGGTTGTGATAGGCCCGCGACGCCTCGGCGGCAGTCGGCCGATCCGGACTCTGCCGCGCGAGATTGAACCAGCGCGCCGCCTCCTGGTCATCTTTCAGGATGTTATACGTCCAGCCGAGCTTCAGCATCACCTCAAAGTCCAAGGGATCGTTTTCGTGGGCGCTGCGCAAATACTTGAGCGCGTCCTTCAGATAACCTTTTTCGAGACTCTTTTCGCCCAGTTGCTTCGCTTGATTCGAAGCCTTCGAGCGCGGCTCTTCGGGCGCGCGGCGCAGCGCCTGCGGAAGATGCAGCGCCGTACGAACGCGCTCCGCAAGCTCGTCATCCTTTCCAGCGAGCACTTCCTCGAGCAGCGGCATCGCGCCCGCTGAATCACCCCGGCCCAGGCGGAGAAACCCGAGCTGCGCTGCCGACAACAGATCGTCTGGATTCCGCTCCACAACCATCCTGAATTGCTTTTCGGCATCCGCGCGATCGCCCATCTCCAGAAGCAGGTAAGCGAACTCTCGCCGCAGATCGACGTTCGCCGTATCGAGCGCCAGTGCACCCTGAAACTCGTACACGTAGGGATAGCGCTTCGGCATCAATTCCAGCGCTTCTTCCGCAACTCTGGGCTCCGGGCTGCGCGAGGCCGCGAGCAGCGCGGCGTTGGCTTCCTCGCCCCGATTCTGCTCCTTCCACACGCGTTGCAGATCCAAAAGCAGCGCTCGCCGGTCCGGTCGCAGCCGCCAGGCTTTTTCATAATGTTCAGCCGCAAGCGCCAACTCGTCGCGCTGTTCGGCGAGCCGCGCAAGTTCTTCGTGCGCGCTGAAGTTGTCAGGCGCGAGTTCCACGGCCTGCCTCCATCGCGCGATGCCTAGGCGTAGTGGCCGGTCGATATTTTCGAACGCCTGTGCGGCGGTTTGGTTCCCGGTCTTGCGGAGACGATCGAAAGCCCGCCGCGCCATCACATGTTGCTTCGTTTCATAACAAAGGAAAGCGTATTCGAGCGCTACGTTCTCATCCCGGGGATCGAGGCGCGCTGCCTCCGCGAACTGGTCCCGGGCGGCTTCCGTCTCGCCGGCTTTGAGCAGCGTGTACGCCAAATCCTTGCGGATCGCGGTCCGGCCGGGCGCAAGCTCGATCGCTTGCTCAAACGCGGCGATGGCCTGATCGTAATGCCTGGCGCGCAGAGCTTCATAGGCTTTCTCGAGCGGAACGTAGGCCGGGTCCGCCGCCTGGCCAAGGGCAACGGCGGCCGCGGCCAGAAGTAGGAAGAATCTGGTCAATCAATTCCCCCAGTGGGATATCCAGATAGTGCGCTGAGGAGTGCACTATTCTCTGAGGGGTAGGATCGTGCTACTTGCGGAGGTATCCGTGCTCAGCGGTCCGCTTCCCGCCCTCGCGGTGGGCTTCGTCGGACATGGCGTGCACTCCCGAGGCGTCGATCCAGCGGTTGTAGAAATTAAACAGAGCGCATACCGTGATCGCGTAATAAACGGACTCGTCATCCCAGCCTGCGGCGTGCAATGGCTCCATATCCGCGGCCGTGATCGCCGGGGATTGACGGTTCACCTTGCCGACAAAGCGAAACAAGGCTTTTTCTCTTTCACTGAGGGGCGCATTCTCGAGATCGCGGAGCACCTTCCACACCAACTCCTCGCTCCCGAGCAATTCCGCCGCAACTGCGGCGTGCGCTTTGATTCAAAATGGGCAATCGTTCTGATACGAGGTGTAGGCCGCGATGAGCTCGCGCAATCCGGGAGGGATTGGCGCGGGGCCGCGCATGACTTCCTGCGTGAATCGTGCAAGGTGTTCGGTCGCTTCGGGCCGGTAGGCGAACAAATGCCAGATCTGCGGGTACTCCGCGCCCTTGGCCTGCATCATCTCGATGAGATTGCGGTAAGGGCCGGGGCGCGGATTTTGTTCCACTCCTGGCAGAAACATCGGTTTCACTGGTGATCTCCCGTCAGCCTGTTCAGTTAGCAGAGCCGGCGACTTCTCCAATGTAGCCCACGTTGTCTCCTTTTTTCATGGAAGGCACCGAACAGATGTACACCACGACACCGGACACGGGCGCCGTCGCTTCCCAGATCTTGTCGCCAAAGTAGTCGGTCACGTAGCCGATTTTCATCCCTTCCTGGACGTAGGCCTCGGGCGTGACCAGCGGATAGAAAATACCGTCCTGCTCGCTTTTCACAATCGTAAGCTGGTGGAGCCACAAAGGATGCTCAATAGGCTTTACGGCGCCCGGCAGCATCTTCAGATGACGCATGACATTCGCGCAGCCATGGACGAGCGCGTCGACGTCTTCTGCGTCGCTGGTGCCTGCACGGCCGGCTTCTGCGATGATGGTGGGCTTTCCAAGGTCCGTGGCGTACCGGCTGATGGATGTCGCGCCCGGAGACGGAGCGCCGCCTGCGGCGGGCGACTGGTTCTGGATGATGATGTGATCGAAACCGAACGCAAGCACCATCGCGCGCGACGTGGCATCGAGCTGTCCGTTGCCGGTCTTCGGCCAATACGTATAGCGGCGGAGATTCTCGTCGAGATCCCCGCCGTGAAGATCAACCAGATAATCGCATTTCTCAACCACTTGCATCGCGATGGCCCACGACACACGTTCAGTCTGGGTTCCGTCCGGCTTGCCGGGAAAGAACCGGTTCATATTCTTGCCATCGACCGGATTGAGATGCGGGACCTTCTGCCCGAAAGATGCGAGGTTCATGAGTGGAACGATGATGAGCGTTCCGGAGAGATCGGGAGGGTGCACCGAGTGAGCCAGTTTCTCCAGAGCGATGATCGAAGCGTACTCTGTGCCGTGCGAACCAGCGGCCAGCGCAAGCTTGGGTCCGGGTTTCGCTCCATTGACGATGATCACTGGGATGCTGGCCGCTGCATCCAGACCGGCTGGCACCTGAATAAATCCGGTCGCTTTCTTTCCCTGTCCGGCGGTGGCGGTACCCACGG
>QHXU01000222.1:3692-9986 GCA_003223065.1 Acidobacteriota bacterium
ATTCCTCCTTCTGGTGAACCATCGGGACAATTGTAGGCCAGTTTGTGCCCCAGTTTGTGCCAAGGTGACACGCTGAAGAAACAAGACTGCTCGGTGCCTGCCCTACTTTTACAGAAACTGCTCGAGCCGCAGGCGCCGCGCTTCGTGATCCAGCGAATAATTGGATTCGAGCTCCAAAGGAAGATTCCGCATCGCGGTCTGATGACCTGGGGCGCTCTTGTAATCCTTCGCCATGATTTCGCTGCAGTGGCCTTCCTTCACGAGATGAATATCGATAGGCTTTATCGAACCGTTGTACTTCTTCTGCCAATACAGAATGCCGACGCCCGAATCCCACGAATACTGTTCGCGGCGCTCGCGCTCTTCCTTAACCGTGCACTTGGGATGCATCGCAAAATAGCGCCACCAGCCGGTGCCGTTATAGAACTGGTTTTCGCTTGCCGCCCGCGTCGTACATCCACACAGCTCCCAATAACGATGCGACTTGAAGTTCAGATAGTTGCGGCGGCCACCTCTATCCAATACAGCCGACATCTGCCCGTCTTCGAGCGAATCGAACAGCGCAACCAGTTGCTCCATTACGGGCAGACGGCACAGCAGATCCGCGTGCCAGAACGCCAGGCGCGCCGTGAACAGGAAAGCAAACTCCAAAGGGAAATGGGGCCACATGACCGGAAACCGGAACCGCTCATTGAAATCGATCAGGATCGCGCCAGGTTCAAGCGGTGGCGGGCCGACACGGGGATCGAAGCCTACTACAGGAGTCCAGCCGAAATGCTTTACCAAGCGTTGCTGCACAACTGACCAGCGCGGATGCACGTTCCAGCACAGCCACGGCTTTTTAACGCCGGCGAGCCAAACTTTCCACTCCGCTGCCGCCGCATACACCGGTTCCAACCCGATCGTGAATCCGGTCCAGTTTCCGGTTCCTATAGTGGCGTGAAGTCCGTTTGATTGTACCGATGGTTGCATTGAAATATGTTGGTGCGTGCCCTATTCGCCCGCGCCTTCCGATGGCACCAGAATGACCTTGCTCCCAAATCGCATCGCCGGGCGATAATTGTGTGCGATGTAGGCCACCACTGGATAGATAAAATCCGGATCCCAGGACGGGCGGTCTGGAATCCATACCAATCGTGGACACACACAGGATCTGTCGCCCTTCAGGCCGTAGCCATAATACGTGCCAAATTCCGGTGAATCTTCGGCTATAACGAGCTTCGGCCTTCGCTCACGTATTCTCTGCAAATCCAATTGCCGATATACGGGCGGCATAGCCATCCCGAAAAGCTGTGTATCAAACGCGGGATTGCGCCGGCCAGATGCGAAGTTCACGCCGCCGCCATAGGGCAGCTCCAAAACATAGTCGGATGGACTGGTATGGCTGATCACGTAGTGATATATATCCACTCCCGGGATGTGATCCGCGATCTTCACCGTTCCCGCCTCGGTTTCGAGACTACGGTAGTTGTGGCCGGTCAGAAGCGATGCTCCACCAATGATCCTGGCCGCTCCGTACGCCAAAACAAGGCAGGAAACAATTGCGGCCGCCGGGATGGCCGGCGTGACACCTTGCGCCGGCACGCTGGAGAGAAATCTCCACAAAAGGTACGGACCCAGAATCAGCAGAAACGGATAACACGCGGCGGCGATATCGGGATACACGCTCTGGGTGGATCCGAATAGTGTTCGTATGGACATTATCACCGGAAATGTCAGAATGACCAGCAGCTCGCCTGTTGATTCCCGCGCTTCTGAGAAAGACCGCAATATTAAGTAGAAAAATAATGCGATCACGACCCACATCACCGGCAGCAACATCGGTGCCGTCCACACGACCGACGGCAGCATCAGCTTTATCTTTTCGATGGCAGGACGCCCGCTGGTCAAAGCAACTCTGTTGAGATAACATACATACGCCGCAAAGACGATCGCTCCCGGCACCGCGAGAACGCAAAGCCGGCGATACGCCGCTCCGAGGCGCGCCGCGAACCGGTCCCGCCAGGGCAGGGAAACCAGGGCCGCGACCATGAGCGCTTCGCCCAGCGCTGCACAGACTCCAAATATGCCCACACCGGTCGGCCACCACGGACAAGCAAATGTCGCCAGTCCATAGCCCGATACCCCCGCGATCAGGTTGCGAGGTCCAACGATAAACGCGAGCCACGCATAGAGTACAGCGGCCGGCAGAACGGAGCCTACAAGGAGCTTGAGACCCGGCTTGCCGGTAAACCCAAAACGTCGGCCCACGAATACAAAAGCAAGGAGCGCGGCACACGCGGCCAGCGCGTACTCCGGTTTACTCAGCAGGGAGATGGCCGAGCCCGCGGCGATCATCGCCCGATTCACGCCGGCAGGCTGCATCTGCCGGAGATGCCGTAATATTCCCAAAGCTAACAATAGTGCCCCGGCTGCTCCCATTTCGAGGGCGGGAGTGTAGATTCTGTATGAAAAAAGATTGAAGTTGGTCAGACTTGTGGCGCACACAGACACAAGTAAGAAACATACCGGCAAATGAAGCGCGCGCGGCAGGAGGAATGTCATTAAAAAATATGACAGCAGGACAACCGCGACCGACCAGAAATCAATGAGAATTTGGGCGGCCGTGAAAGTAGTTCCGAAGAGACGAAATCCCCATCCGAAATAAAAAACCGCGAGTGGCGGGTATTGATATGAGAAGTCGCGGTAAGGAAGTTCTCCGCGCGCCACGCGGGAAGCTTCGTGCAGCCAGTGAACGGGGTCGCCCCACAGCAGTTCGTCGAGCTTTTTCCACCGAAGCCACATGAAGACCGCACAAAGCAGCAACAGCAGCGCCACGTTGGCGGGATTCGCGGCAGCCGGTAATCGGGATGTCTGGCTTACAACAGGCGAGGCATCCGGCCGCGCGTCATGTTGGGCAAAAATCATCAATTAGGTCGATTGTTTCAGAGTCGCCGGGCAACGTCAACCAATTTAGCTGCCGCCCGGGCGGCGTCGATCAGCATACGCTTATCTTCCTGGCCCCATCGGTGACAGCACAGGGGGGTTCGCGTCGGCATCGACAGTCCAGAACGTGCGGCCACGGAAGTAATCCTGGAGTTGCCGGTCCAGTTCCGTGGTCATCGAGCGGGCCCAGATCACCTTTGCGCCCGGAATGTCGGCCCCGTTCGCGACCCACTCGTCTGTTAGCACGTGTTTCTCCCGGTAGCGCACGAAAACAAGATGCTCGCCGGGCGCCGCCTGCAATTGCCGGAGGAATTGCGCCCGGGCCAGCGCCCACGGCGGGCCATTGTTGCCGACGCGTTGCGCAAACCGCAATGCAATCAGCGACAGCGCGATCCCCAGGATGACAGCGAATAGCTTTCGTCCGAGCGGGCGTCCCCTCCATTTCCACGCGCGCACGTACCGCAGAAACTGAATGTGAATCGCCATCATCGCACCCAGGACCGGTGCGAAATAGTGCGGCACCAGCCAATTCACGAGCGCGCTGGCCGAGAAAGCCGCGATGACGGCGGTCCCCAACAGACGGGTCTTGCGGAAGAAAACAGCGATCAGTGACACCAACGCTGCCGGCAAGTACGCGGCGTGCGGAATATAGCACGCGCCCACCATGCGAAAGCGTTCCTTGATGCCGGGTATCAGGCCGCGGAGCGTTCCCCAATCCTTGCCGTCCTCGAAATTAGGCTCCCACTCCTCGAAGAATTTGCGCACGACCTCGTGCCTGTACGTCGCGTCGGTGCGCGGCCGTTCGAAGACAAACGTCGGCCAGAACGCCACTTGTCGACGGTAGAATTCGTGCGGGACGCGGAAAGGACTGCCTGTTTCAGCCTTCACTTGCACGGCCATAAGCAGCAAGACCGGAATCAGCAAGACACCAGCCGGGATCACGGTCTTCCGCGAAAATTCACGCATGAACAAGGCGTTGCGGCGGAGCGGCCACAACCAAAGCGCCATCGCCGCCGCGAGCACCGAGGAGAGCACCAGCCCTTCGAACGGACGCGAGCAGGCCATCATCCCCAGGCCCGCCCCGAGAGCGAGCGAATCTCTGATCCGCAGACGCTTGCGCAGCCGCCCGAATCCTCCCAACGCCAGACAGCCGCCCGTTGCCGCGATCGATCCGCCCCAGTAAGCATTCATCCAGTAGTGCTCGAAACCGAACTGCAAACCGCACAGCACGCCGCCGAGCAGCGCCCAGCGGGGCGGCAACCAGGCCTGGAGCATCCATGTCAGTGCCGCGCACATCAAGCCGATGCTGAGCCACACCGTCCACCATTCATGCCCGAACAGCACCTTTCCAACAGCGAGCATAAAGCCTTGGCCAGGCGGATACACAGACATGTAGGTCGGCTGCATCAGCACATGAAACATCTCGAAGTGCTCCCACATCGGCGGCGTGGGATTGGTCAGCCGTCCCTTGGCGAAAGTATCGGCCGCGAGCAGATAACTGAATTCGTCGTGTACCGAAGGAACCGGAATGGGCTGGACGGGCAGCAGCAACAGCCGGCCTAGGAGCGGGATCGCCGCTGCCAGAGCGATCGACAGCCGGCGTGCGGCCGCGATCCGGGTCCAGACGCGGGTGCTCCCCGCAACATCAACCAGCATGTAATTTTTCGAGGGTACCACACGGCCCTGCGCCGCCGCGGATACGCCCTGCAGTTCCCGACCTACGCCGGCGCCGAATTCCGGTACAAAAGCCGGCGTCCGAGCCAGGCCCGCAGAGGCGGTGCGCTCGGGGCAGGCAGAGAAAAAGAGCCAGTCCGTAATAAGAAGACGCGATCAGCACGATCAGCACAGCGATTTGACGCCAGCTTCCTCCCGGCAGCGCGGACATCCGCAAAGCGAAAGCCAGTGCCATCGGCGGTACCGCGCACGCGAAAGGCCAGGCATAAATCGATCGCAAGAAGGGCAGGAACGAGAATCCCATTTCGAGGCTCACCAGCCAGGGGGCAAAGAGCCCGCGGTTAAGGATCATGGAAATGCAGGTGACCCATGCGGCCCCAAGGATTCCATACCTGGGGATAACCAACACCAACGCGCCGAGGCTCAGGATCGCCTCGACGGCCAGGCCGCGTGCATATAGCTGATGCCGGCCGAGGCCCTGCAACAGCATCCCCGAGCTGTGCTGGCCAATCACGCCGAGCATGTATCCGGAGAGAAGCACCGGCAGCAGCGGCGCGCTGTATGGAGCCATCGAAGGAACCCAAAGCTGAAGAATGCGGTCCCCGTAAGTCCAGAACAGGATCGCGAGAGGCATGAACAGAGTCACGCAATAGCGGTTGGTGTAGACCGCAAGTTCAGGCAGGACCTTCGTGTCACCGCGCGCCTGCAGTTCGGCCGCATTCGCGTTGGTGATCACCCCGGCGCGGCCCACCGCGTCTCCCGTGTACAGAAGCAGGCGCATGGGCAGCGTGTAATAGCCCACAAACGCGGCCGGGCGGAAATGCCCGATCAGCAAGGGGCAACTCTGGTTCAGGATCAGGTTCGAAATATTGGCCACGAAGGTGTGAATGCCGAAACTGGCCATCTTTCGCAGCGTGCCAAGGCCGGCGTAGCGGGTGGAAATACGAAGCTCCGGAAAGATGCGGCGGAAACCGCGGAAGTACAGCGCGTAGCCCACGGTCTGGCTCAAGACCACCAGAATTCCAATCTCAACCAGGCCGTAGCCCTGGTACAGCAGGACGGCGGTTCCAGAGGCGCGGAGGATGGTGGTGATAATAGCGGGTTTGGTGGAGAGGTCATAACGCTGCACCGCTTCGAGAGAAGCAGCGAAATTATTAAAGACGAAACCGAGACACCAGCTCAGAGAAATAAGGATGACAAGGATCCGGAAGGAGTGCGTGTAGGAGGCGGAAATCTGAAAGAACCGGTCCAGATACGCAGAGCCTGCAAAGATGGCGCCGAATAACAGGCTTGAAATCACCCCGGAATAAACCAGGACGGTATTGATCACCTCGTTGATTCGCACCGGCTCATCGGTAGCCCAGTAATGAGCGACGTACTTTACGGTGGCCGAGCGGAAGCCGAGATCGAGAAAAACGCAGTACTCGACCATCGCAAAAGACAACGCCCACAATCCATAAGCTTCCGGTCCGAGCTTGCGAATGAGATATGGCGATAGAAGCAGGCCGGTGAACAGGCCGGCGCCAACGCCGAGCCAGTTCCATAGAACTCCGACGACAAAGCGCTCCCCGCGGCCGGCGGAATGGGTTGTTTCTAGGATGGGCACGGGCTCGCTTCCGCCAGCGGCACTCGGGCCGCTGTACCCGTGCTCTCGAAATCGCGGAACCACAGCTCCAGCATCAACAGCATCCAAAG
>QHXU01000222.1:10042-24301 GCA_003223065.1 Acidobacteriota bacterium
GCGGCTCAGGATCAGGCCGCCGGTCAGGTGATCCCAGAGAAACCCGCGCAAGGGGCCCCGGAACCACAAGGGCAGAGGAAAACCGAACCCCATTTTTTTCCGGTTTCGAATTTCGAGAGGCAGGCGGTCGCCGAGCGCCTTGAGCAGAATCCGTTTCCCGGAACGCTTGCGTATCTTCCATGAGTTTGGCATCCGCGAAGCGAGCTCAGCCAGCTCGCTGTCGAGCAGCGGGCATCGCACTTCGAGCGAATTTGCCATGGACATGCGATCCACCTTCACGAGCATCTCGCCGGCGAGCTTGGCGGTCGTCTCGAAATAGAGCGCCTGGGTCAGAATGTCAGCTTCGTCCGGAGGAAGACAATCGCGAAAGGTTTGGCGGAAATAGGCGCCGTCGGACGGCAGCATCCAGTCCGGTTGCAGAAGATTGCGGCGAAGAAAGTAAGGCGTGGTGTTCGCTTCAAAGTAGCGTGCCAGCGCCGAGTCCCGGCTCATCATCCGCAGATAGTTCTTGCCATACGCCGAATAAGGCAGCCGGTCCGCTGTCCAGGAGATTGCGGTGCGGGCGAACTGGGGCAATCGATCCATCCATCGGAACCGCTCGATTTGAAAGAAACTTTCATAGCCGCCAAACAGCTCGTCGCCGCCATCTCCGGAGAGACACACTTTAACCCGCTCTGCGGCAAACTCCGAAACGAGGAACGTGGGGATGACCGCCGCGTCTCCGAAAGGTTCGTCGAAATGACGGATCATTCGTGACACAAGGTCCAGCGAGTCCGGACGCACCATGATCTCGTGATGCTCGGTTTTGTACTGGCTTGCAACCAGGGCCGCATATGGCAGCTCGTTGAACTCGTTCTCTTCAAAACCAATGGAGAATGTTTTCACCGGGGCGGCGGATTGCAATGCCATCGACGCGACAATCAAACTCGAATCGATTCCTCCGCTCAGAAACGCGCCCAGGGGCACGTCGGCAATCATCCGGAGACGGACGGCTTCATCGAACGTGGAGCGAAGGCGCTCACACGCCTCCGCCTCGCTCAAATCGGGTGGCGGCTCGGCCGGCGGCACCGGGAGCTTCCAGAATCGTCCGCGCTCGATTTGCCCGCCGGCATGATAGATCATCCACGAGCCGGGCGGCAGCTTGCGGATCGCCCGATAGGGACTCCACGGATCGGGAATGTAGCAAAACTGCAGGTACAGACGAAGCGCGTCCGGATCAATGTCTAGAGGCACGCCGGCGGCGCGCAGACACTTCAACTCGCTGCCGAAGTACAGTCCTTGGGGCAGTGCGGCATAATAAAGCGGCTTCTTACCAAAACGGTCTCGAACCAATAGAACAGAACGCGCCCGCACGTCCCAGATGGCATAAGCGAACATCCCGCGCAATTTGCGGATGCCCTCCACACCCTCTTCTTCATACAGGTGGACAAGGGTTTCGGTGTCGCTGTTGGTCTGGAAACGATGCCCCGCGCGGATCAGGTCGCGGCGCAGTTCCCGGTAATTGTAGATCTCGCCGTTGAAGACGACCCAGACAGACCCATCTTCGTTGGAAATGGGCTGATGACCGGTGTTCAAGTCGATGATACTGAGGCGGCGCATCCCGATTCCGCAGCCACCATCCAGGTGGTAACCTTCGTCATCCGGACCTCGGTGGCGGATCTGGCCGCACATCGCACGGATACCGGCGAGTTCCGCCTTGGAGTGCCGCAGAAGCTGTCCGGCGATTCCACACATATGAAGATACTCGGTCAATTATCTCAGCCGGAACGATACAATGGCTACTACTTTGAGCGGTCTGGTCAAAAAAACAGCCGAAGCGCTTTTTCATTACGCTGGTGGCACATCGTTCCTTCGACGCCGTTTCGACTCTGGCGTGCGCATTCTGATGTACCACCGTTTCCGCCAAACCTTTCGTTTCGAAACCCAATGCGCTCATCTCAAAAAGCGCTATCATCCGGTTACTCTGACCGACGTGGCCGGCTGGCTGCGCGATGGAAAACCAATTCCTCCGCGCGCAGTCGCAGTCACGGTGGATGACGGCTATCGGGATTTCCTCGAAACCGCATTTCCCGTGCTCGAGAAATATCAGATCCCCGCCACCGTGTTTCTGACCACGGATCTGCTCGACCGGAATACCTGGCTGTGGGTGGATCAGGTGGTTCACTGCTTCCTCGCGTCGCAGGCGCGAGCCGTCACGTTGAGAATTACCGGTTGCGATCAGGAGCGGTGGAAGCTTGAATCCGGGGATCAGCGAATGCAAGCGGCCACCATTATCAAAGAGGCGCTGAAAAAGATCCCGAATGAAGAACGGCTGGAAGTACTCGAGAAATTGCCACGGTTGCTCGGCGCGGAGATTCCCGCGCAGCCTCCCGCGTCTCATGCGCCGTTACAGTGGGACGACGTTCGGGAACTAGCCAGGCGCGGCGTCGAGTTCGGGGCGCACACGCGGACGCATCCAATTTTGTCGCGCTTGTCCGGGTCCGGGCAGCTGGAGGCTGAAATCGTAGGTTCGAAGAAGCGCATAGAGCAGGAGACCGGAATGAGTGTCGAGCACTTCTGCTATCCGAATGGAACTCCCGCGGACATAACGCCGGAAGCGGTCGAAGTGGTAAAAGCCAGCGGATTCCTGACATCGGTGACAGGCACTGGTGGCGTAAACTTCGCCGGCGCGGATCCATACGCCTTGCGGCGCATCGCCGTCGAGCCGGATCGCGAGGATTTCACGTTTTTTCGGCATGTCGCGGGCTACGAACCGGCCGGGCGGCTCCAGCGGCGTTAGCCGCTTAGGTTTGACGTTTTTGTTCAACCAGCCGCACGATCAGGCCGATGCTCTGCATCTGTTCCACGTCTTCGGGTTCAAACCTGACTCCGAATGTTTGCTCGAGGTCGAGCATGAGGTTGAGATGCTGGACGGAATCCCACGCCTCGAACGTGGCGGGACCCAGATCCGGAGTGACCTGGGATGCGGGAATGTCGAATAAGCCGGCCGCGATAGCGCGGACCTGGTCCAAAACGGTTTCGGTCAAGAATTTCGCTCCAGAAGTTCAATCAATTGGCGAGTGGGCGTATAGAACCAGGCGATGCGCCGATTGCCGAACGCTACCGCCGGCGCCGGGCGGCTCACGATGATGCACCTGTTGTTCGCGGCCTGGCGCAACGTTTCTTCGAGGTCTTGGACTTCGTAACAAACGTGATAAGCGCCGCCTCCCTTTGCAAGCGTCTTCCGAATCGGCGATTGCTCGTCCAGAGGCGCCACCAGCTCGATGGTGATGTCGCCGGGAAGCTCCCGGCCCAGAAAGCACACCGAAACACGCTGGATCGGGTCATCGAATGGGCCGGAAATCAGCCTGTAACCGAAGAGGCTTTCGTATAACGGGAGAGCCTCCTCCAACGAGGCGACCGCCACTCCTAAATGTCGAAACGAAAAGGAGTCTGAATCAAGCAAGACTTCAGTGTACTTCAGGCCCCGTGGCTTATACTAAGGCCCGTGCCAATCGAGTTCCGGCGCGCTACACCCGAAGATCTTCCGGAAATCGCGAACCTGATGCAGATTGCATTCGAAGCCGGGCCGGACGCTCCCTTTCTTGACCATGATTTACTTCGGTGGAAATACTTCGAACCAGGTCCGGAGTGGGATGGAGCCAGGAGCTATGTGCTGCGGCAGGACGGTAAGCTGGTGGCCCACGGATGTGTCTGGCCGGTTCGGATTATGTTCGAAGGCCGGCTGCAGTCGGGCGTCTGCCTTCTCGATTGGGTCGCGAGCAAGATCCCGCGTGGATCCGGGATTCAGCTTGTGCGCAAGCTGGATTCACTTGCGGATTTCACGCTTTCGATCGGCGGTTCAAAGGCGACGCGGCATATCATGCCGCGCATTGGCTTCGAGCGTGTCTGGGAGCAGCGCATCTATGCGCGGGTACTGCGGCCGTTCCGCCAGTTTCGCACGCGTCCCGGCAGCAAAACACCCAGAGAAATCGCAAGGCTGCTGCGCAATACCGCGTACTGGCTTGCTCCGAAAGCCATCGCGAATACATGGTCTGCGCGCGAAGTCGAGGCGATTGAGAACCGGCTCCTGGCCGATTCTCAAAGCAGTGCCGGTCCGGCTTCGATCCACCAGCAAGCGTTTATTCGATACGTACGCCGATGCCCCGCCGCGCACGTGCGCACTTACGAACTGCTGCGCAAAACAAAACCCTCCGGCTACTTGGTGCTGAGCCGGGTGAACGGGCAGAGTCGAATTGCGGAGCTGCGGATCGATTCGCGAGATGAAACCGACCGGAAAGCCGCGCTGGCCACGGCGGTGAAGGCGGCGCTCGACACTCCCGAAGCCTGCGAACTGGTCGCTATCGCGTCAGGATCGGTATCTTGCGGCGCTCTGGAAGCAAACGGATTTCGACTGCGCGACCGGCGTCCGGTATTCCTACAGGACCCTAAGAAGCTGATCCAAGTTCAAGGAGCGCCTTGGGACCTGACGATGCTGGATGATGACAGCGCGTTCTTGAATATTCCCGAGCATCCCTATCTCACTTGATCAGGCCCGCCGGCTTCAACGGAATGCCTTCGCTGGAACAAATCGGGGCGGATCACCACGATAAATGACACCGTCGATATTCCCGCTACGCAACTCCTCCCCAATTCCGCTCTCGTCGTAGTACGACTTGAGATGCGCCGCCGGAAAGTAATAGTGAATCATCGGTAAATCGTCGTGTTCGCGCCAGATCGTTCTCGCGTATCCGCGCCAGCATGGCAAAGTCCTTGTCGCTCGATCGTGGCAAATGGCTCTTGATTCTGGGCCAGGAAGTCGCGAGCATCACTGCACAAATCAGGACTACCGAAGCGGCGCGTGATGCCGGCCGCCAGCCTGCCGTCATAAGGCCCGCCGCGAGCGCGGTGAACAACACAACCGCGGGGAAGAGCGGTAGCACGTAGCGAGGCGATTCCGCATTGACGCGGAGTATGGCCAGGAACATTATGACGCTAAAAGCCACAAATGGAGTCAAAATGCGTGTCGATGCATCGCGCCTGTTTTTCAAAAAGAACACGGTGGCTACCGCCACGCCAATCCAGGGCACCGGCGAGGATACGAACCGAAGCCACCATGTCCCGGCGACGCCGACATTGCTTCCCCAGGCGTTCTGGCGAAACACCGCCAGGTAAGACATGAAAAGATACGCCTTGAGGAACGATAACTTGAAAATCGCGGCGGGCCAAATGGCCCCGACTATCGCGACAAAACAGCCGAGCGATTTCGCGATGAGAGCGCCGTCTGGTTTGAGCCGCTCGCGGACGCCGCATCCGCAGATCAGCACGACGAGGATAAGGGCGAACGCCACTTCCATCGCGCAGAACGCGAATGCGGTGACTGCGATTGCCCCGTACCAGTAACCCCGCACCGCCTGCCCTTCCTGTGCCGCTTGGAGCATCTTCGCCAGAAGCCCCAGCGCCGCAACCACGCAAAGCGCGAATAACGGATGCGGCGCGAGTTCGGTGGTTCTCACCACCGGAAAACTCCACAGATAAAGTACAGAGGCGAGAATTGCCGCGATCTGCCCGCCCGCGCCCGGCATGAGCCACAGTGCGCCGAAGTACATGAGGAGCGCCGTCGCGGCTGGGAAGACGAAATTCAAGGTCCGCGTCCACCGCTCGTCCGGCGCGTAACTTTGCCAGATCTGGAGCCAGCCCGTGTAAAGCGGGCCGTGCCAGTGGCGGTAGAACACGACGTCGCCGCTGTTTCGGATCATTTCGGAGAGGTCGGTACGCTGGCTCGAATCTCTGCCGCGCCCGAGACCGATCTTCACGAATTGCGCGAGCGGCAGCGCCGGCGAGTCCATGGCATTGGCTCGCCAGCCGAGCCTGGCGGCGTGCATGTAATCAGCTTCGTCGTATATAAACGGACCGTGCCATACCGCGCCGCGAGCCAGGAAGTAAAATACCGCGAACACAGCCGGCAGGACCAGGTGCTTCATCACGTGAGCAGACGCTCGAACTCCTTCACTGCCGCGTCCCACGAAAATCGGGATGAAACCATCTCCCAAGCTGCCTCCGTCATCCGTGCGCGCCCGGCCTGGTTCTCGATGAGATCGAGACAACGCTCGGCGAACGCCTGCGGATCATCCGCGATATGGATCTGAGCGCCGTTTTCCACCGGCAGTCCTTCCGCCCCGATTGTTGTCGACACGACGGGCACTCGGGCGGCCATCGCCTCGAAGATCTTCAGACGGGTGCCGCCGCCGGTTCGCAGGGGAACGATCGACACCATCGCGCCCCAAAGATAAGGCCGGATATCGGGCACGGTCCCGGTGACACGGATGCGAGGATCGTTCTTCGCGAGCGCCAGAACGGCGGCCGTGGGTTTACGTCCCGCGATCACAACCGAGCAATCGGGTTTTCGTTTCCGGATGAACGGCAGAATTTCGCGCACGAACCATTCCGCGCCATCGATGTTTGGCATCCAATCCATGGAGCCGGCGAACACCAGGTCGGCAATGCGCGCGGCAGAAGCTCTTGGAGTGAAATACCCGACGTCGACGCCTGTGGAGACCGAGCTGACACGCCGCGCGCCATACTCCCTCCGCATGAGATCCGCATCCACGTCCGATACCGCAATGATGCTCTTGACCGACCGGCAGACCTGCCCCTCAAAGGCCAGCATCCGATTCGCCTGACCTTGGAAATAGAAGCGATGCGCCGGCGTGGGCGCATTCTCGACGTGCCGTTTCCAGATCATCGCCTCAACATTGTGCTGAAACAGGACACAGGAGGCCAGGTCCGGTATGTTCGGCGCCGGAAACAGGAAGTCGCACACGGTGCAGTCGAACTTCTCCTTCCGTGACAGCGCCTCGATCTCGCGCTTCATCCTGCCGGATTCGTACCGGCTCACGGCAACCGGCAGCGATGTTACGAAGCCTTTCAGCAATTGGCCCGCAAATGCGATCGTGTTTTTCTCCGGCACGTAATGGTCGATCGGGTAGGCCCGCGAGCAATATTCAGAGCTGCGCGAAACACCCTCGGGGTTCCCGTTGTTCAAAGCGACGTAGTGTACTTCATGCCGCGCATGCAGCCGCTTCAGCGTCTCCAGCGTGCGGATCTGGCCGCCTCGGTTCGTCGGATGCAGGAAGTCCGCCTTCACCCACAGCAGCTTCATACGGCGGTGTACGCGGGATCGCGAGCCGATACGATTCCTTGCCAACGATCGCGCTTGCCTGTAAGGAACACATCGCCCCAGACCTGAAGGTTCAGGAGCCGCCAGATCCGATCCGTGGCATCGATCAGTCCCGTGCGGTGGCGTTCGATGAGTTGGTGCAGTTCACTCCCCTCAACATACGCGGCGAGAAGTCCGTCACGCGACTCCAGAGCGGCCAGGAGCGGCGCCGCCTCCGTATCCATCAGCCATTTGCGCAAAGGAGTCGGGAAGCCCATCTTCTTCCGGTAAATGATGCCGTGTGGAAGGAGGTCCTCCACCGCCTTCTTGAGCACGTATTTCTGACACGCGCCGTTGATCTTCAGACGTTCCGGAACGCTCTGGGCGAACTCGGCGAACTGATGATCGAGGAAAGGCACACGGCTTTCAATGGAACCGGCCATGCTCATCTGGTCTTGTTTCATCAAGAGCTCGACAAGGTATGTTTTCTGGTCGGAATAAAGCATACGGGGCAGGAGGCGTTCATCCGGGCGGGAGTCCCAGTACGCCATGTAGTTGGCGTAGACTCCGCTTGCGCCGTTCTTGAGCAGCCGCGCCTGTTCCGCTTCAGAAAAGCCACAATAAAAATTATCGAGCCACAACGACTCGATGCGATTCTCGCGGCCCACGAAAGTGTGTCCAAGTTTTCGCCGGGCGGAGGCGCTAAGCACGCCGCTCGCGGCGATCATATTCCGAATCGACCGGCGCAGCGCATCGGGCACGAATCCGTATGCCCGAGCGTATTTCTGATTCATAAGATTCCAGCGATAACGCTCGTAGCCGCCGAACAGCTCGTCGCTGCCTTCACCCGTGAGGACCACTTTCACGTGCTCGGACGCCAGCTTCGAGAGGAAATAGAGTGAAATGCTGGACGGCCACGCGAGCGGCTCGTCTTCGTGCCAGACAAGGTTCGGCAGGGCCTCGAAAAACTGATCCATGCCGATGACGATTTCGTGGTGGTCCGTTCCGATCGCGCGCGCGACCTCCGCCGCATAGCTCAGCTCGCTGAACCGCTCCTCGCGGTAGCCCACCGCAAAGGTTTTCACCGGACCGTCCGCCATGCGCTTGATCAACGCGGCGATCGCACTCGAATCGACGCCGCCGCTCAGGAAGACTCCCAGTGGGACGTCGCTCATCAGCCGCATGCGGACGGTCTCTTCGAGCCGCCCGCGCGTTTCGCTGATCCAGTCCTGGTCGGAGCGGCACTCGGAAGGCCGCTTGTGGCCGTGATCAGACACCTCCCAGTAGCGCTCAATCTCGAGCTGCGGCGGCTCCTTCCCAAGCGTGAGCCGCAGATGATGCCCCGGCATCAACTTGCGGATATTGCGAAAGAACGTGCGCTCCTCACTCACGTAGCCGAAGCCGAGATACTCGCCCAGCACGGATTCTTCGAATTCCGCAGAAATCGCAGGGTGCTCCAGCAGCGCCTTGATTTCGGACGCGAAAGCGAACAGCCGGCCGTCCCAAAAGTAGTAGAAGGGTTTGATCCCGAGCCGGTCGCGTGCGCAGAACAGCGTTCGCGTTTCCGCGTCCCAGATAGCGAACGCGAACATACCACGGAAACGAAGCACGCAATCGGGGCCGTTTTCCTCGTACGCATGGATGATGGTTTCCGTATCGCTGCGCGTCCGGTAATGATGACCGGCGCGTTCGAGCTGCGCCCGGATTTCGGCGTGATTGAAGATCTCGCCGTTATAGGTGATCCACGTGGAGCCGGACTCGTTGGACATCGGCTGATGACCGCCTGCGACGTCGATGATGCTCAGGCGGCGGTGACCGAGGAAGGCGTGACCGTCAATGTAGGAACCGGCATCGTCGGGACCCCTGTGGCGGATACGATCGGCCATGCGACGCAAGACCGCTTCGGAACCGGTCCCCGGCGCCATGTTCACAAAGCCAACAATGCCACACATGCTCCTGGTGTCTTTTTCCTTTCTACGCGCAAAGAACGCGGCGGCGAATCCATGCGGGGTCCTGAATCTGTCCCTGTGTCAGATCGAATTCCCAGCGCGACTCGCCTTCGCCGTCATCGATACAGGTGAAGCCATGGCTCGCGTAGAAATCCTTGGCTGGCAGGTTTTTCTTCGTGGGCACAAAGAATCCAACCAGCCGGCGTTGGCCGTCAGCCAGGGCTTGCTCGGCGAGCGCCGCCAGAAAGGCTGTTTCCACTGTGCGCCCGATGACGCGGCAGCTCAGCAGAAATGTGTCGATTTCGCAGGTGTCTCCGCTCGAATGCGTCAGCGCCACGCCGACCAGCCCATGATCTCCGAACGTGTCCCGCACGTGCAACGCGTAGACGCGCCATGCCGGCCGGGCGGCGAACTCGGCGATCTGCTGCTCGCTATAGCGGCGGGTCGTCAGATTGAATTGGTTGGTTTTCCGCGTCAGTTGCGCCACGCGCGGAAGTGTTTCCGGCGTGACTGTGGCGATCTCGACTTCCATCGCAAGCGAGGAGTAGAACTCCTCGAGCGAAGCGCCGGTAGGCGGCTGGCGCAGCCGCTGCTCGGCATAATAACGGCCGCGCTCCCGATCCTCGGCGGTCAAGGTCAAGCGCTCAAAAACGGGAGATTCCCGAAGGGCTCGCGCGTATCCAAGGGCGGCAGCCGGCAGTTCGATGACCGTGGCCTCAGGCAACTGCCGGCGGATCCATTCGCGTTCGGCCGGGTTGTCGTCGAGGAAGGCGATCGCGTCAACGCCGATATTCAACTCGGCGGCAATTTCGCGAAGATTTTGAGCTTTGTCGTTCCAGTTGATCCTCCAGGCGCCAAAGTGACGGCGCCGCAACAACATTCCCGGATGTTGCTCGATCGCCGCCATCGCGTCGCTTTCGTTGTTCTTACTGCAAATAGCCAGGATCACACCGCGGTGGTAAAGGTCGAGAATAGCCCGCTGCACGTCCAGATACACAGCGCCGGGATGCTCCGGACCGATTTTTATGCCGCTCACGCCGTCTTCCCCGATTACTCCGCCCCAAAGAGTGTTGTCGAGGTCGACGGCCAGCGCCTTGCAGCTCTTTCCCGAAAGCGGATAAATGAACCGCAACCACTCCTGCGCCAGCGGCACAATTGCTTGCGCGGAGATCGGCATGCGCAGGGTGAGCCACTTGTACGGGTCGTACCAAGCGAAGCGGCCGTGCCGCGCGATCAGGCCATCATAATCGAGGAGATAGACGCCACGAGAGCCGCTCGCCAGTTGGCGCAGGGCTTGGTTGATGCGCCGGATGGTTTCGATTTGCCCGTTTGCCGATTGCGCGTCGAGGATGCCGTTGGCGGGAACGGGCGGCATCTCGAGCGTATGGATGACAAGGTGCGCCGCGCTGCGCGATCGAAACGTCTCGATCCATACTCGAAAGCTCTCGACAGTGCGGTCAGCTGCTTCCGCCGATTGCGCCGGCGAAAGCTCGGCAAATCCATCCCACAGCATCGGACATAGATCGCGCGTCTGCACCGCCAGGAAGACCATATCCGGCGCGAAACGATACAAACTGCTCGCCGGATCGAGAATATCCTGAGCGTACGTATTGAAATCTCCGGTATGCGCCGTTACATCGATCCCATGCGTCGCCGCCGCCGCGCGAACCAGCGGAATCAGCGGCTCGACGGTGAACGAGCGCAGGATCGCGATCCGGCATGGAGCGGGGTTGACGTGCTCTTTCAAGCGCTCGAAGCGGCTGTTGACAAATCCGGCGACGCCCGGTCCCGCCGTCTCGTGCCACAACAGCGCGAGCGATGCAAGGGCGCCCCGAAAATCGCCGGAAGCGATCTGGTCGTCGATATGGGTTGGACGGTCATGCTGGCGGCCCGGCGACATCTATCGATTATAATTGGCCGTAACTCACCGGCGAAACCTTACAGCGCGAAATATTGTGGATCCCTCGGCCGGGCTAAGCAATTCTACACCTGGACGGCTGAATTGAGTTGTGCTGAAATAGGTTTTACCGTAAGCGATGCCTGAAACGGTCGCCAAATCCGCTGAAATCGCCCCTCTACCCTTCCACCCCTTGCCGGCATTCGCCGGATTCTTGCACGAAGACGCGGAACTGGCCGAGTGCCGCGGCAAGCGCATCGGCATCCTGATCGTCACCTATAACGCGATGACCACGCTGACGCGCGTGCTACAGCGTATTTCGCCGAATGTGTGGGCCAACGTCGAAGAAATCGCCATTTTCGATGACGCCAGCCAGGATTCCACGTATGAGCTGGCCGTCGGCCTGAAAACTTTGCGCGACCTGCCCAAGCTCCACATTCTCAAACATGAAGCGAACCTGGGCTACGGGGGTAACCAGAAGGCCGGCTACCGCCACTTCATCGAAAAAGGATTCGACATCGTCGTGCTGCTGCACGGCGACGGCCAGTACGCACCTGAAATACTGTCGCACCTTTACAATCCGATCGTGCGGGGCGAAGCGGACGCCGTGTTCGGTTCACGCATGATGAAAACTTATGGGGGACCACTCAAGGGCGGCATGCCAATGTACAAATACGTCGGCAACCGTATCCTCTCGGCGTTCGAAAATCGCGCCCTGGGGATGAACCTGACCGAATTCCACAGCGGCTATCGCGCTTACAGCCTGCACGCGTTGCGTAAAATCGATTTCTCTGAAATGACGAATGATTTCCACTTTGACACGGAGATCATAATCAAGCTGAATCACCAGCGTTACCGAATCAAAGAGGTCCCGATTCCGACGTACTACGGAACCGAGATTTGTTACGTCAACGGTCTGCGGTATGCGGGCCACGTCGCGCGGGCAGTCTCCCGTTATAAGCAGACCTGTCGCAGCGTCGCATGCCACCCGGAATTCAAAGAGTATTTCATCCAATATCCGATCAAGCACAGCAGGGGGTCGAGCCATCATCTTGTGCACAAGCTGGTGGGCGCCAATCAGGATGTCCTGGATCTCGGCTGCGGCGAAGGATTCCTGGCATTGGAGCTCAAGAGTAATGGTAATCGAGTTACCGGCGTCGATCTGCTTCCGCAACCGGGTCTGGACGGAGTCTTCGAGCAGTATTTCAGCGCAGAGCTTGACGAAGGCATCGGACCCGTAATTGAAAGCCTGAACGGCACCCACTTCGATCGCGTGTTGCTGCTCGACATTCTCGAGCACCTCAAGAATCCCGAGCGCCTGCTCCGGCAATGCCGCGAGACGCTGGCGCCGGATGGGCATTTGATCGTCTCGATTCCGAATATCGCCAATATCAGCGTACGGTTAATGCTGTTGCTCGGCCGGTTCGATTACGCGTCGCGCGGCATTCTCGACAAGACCCACATGCGATTCTACACGCGCAAGACCGCGCGCAGTCTGCTCGAAGAGAACGGTTATCAGATCGTGGAGCAGAAAATGACCGTCATCCCGGTGGAACTGGTGCCGGCATTCGCGGTCAGCTCGGTATTGGTCAAAGCGCTTAACGCGTGCCTCCGCTTCTTCACTCCCTTGCTGCCGGGATTGCTCGGCTATCAGATCGTGCTGGTGGCGAGAGCCCGTCCCTGAATAATCGTCCCGTGGACTCGCTTTTGTGGCCCTAGGGAACCGCAACCACTTGCGGCGGTTCGGTCGTCACAGTGCTTCCATTTTTCCACTCGACTTGATAGTACAGAACCCGGCCGGAAATAGCCGGGATATTGACCGTGCAGTCCGGCGCGCATGCAGTATAGGATTCCCCTTCACTAGCGAAGAGAAAAGGATTCGGGATTGTAGCTTCCGCAGATGTATAGCACTTCTCAGCGCGAGTGGTGCAAAAGAAGCTCGCGGGACTCCCATTCTCGCCATAACCGAAAGCAACTCGCATCGAATCGCCGGGGGCGCCGCCGCGGCTGATGCTCACGCCGGAAGAGAATGGATTGGATCCGGGATCATCGGAAATTGCCGGCCACGGCGGCAGCTTGAGCCAAAACATATCGGTACGCTGGCCTTCGAGCCATTCGGCTTGAACCAGCAGCCATTTTCCGTCCGGCGTCGGCTTGGCGTTCGTGAAATTGTACTGCCGGCCTGGCGCCACGAACGCGGAAGTGAGGCGCCGGCCTCGCGTTCCCTGGGGATCGTTCGCTGCCGAATCCCACTGCGCTACCCAGAAGCCGTAAGGATATTGATTGGAGATGCACGTGGCGTTCTCGGCATACCAGTTGACAAGACATTGCTGAGTAGCCGTGTCATGCGGCACGCTGACATACATCTGACCCGCGGTCGAACCCGCGACGCATTCGCCTGCATTGTACACGTAGCAATACCGGTAAGAATCCAAGTCGCCGATTGTGGAGGAAGGTCCTGACTTATCGCCTAGCTGGCGATACCCGGCCCATCCGATGAACCCCGTATGCTTCGGATCCGGAGTCTGGCCGTTGGGGAACGTGATCAGGTACGTTCGGGTGGTGCCGTTTACGAGGCTCACCCGGTTGCCGAAAAGACCCTCGCCGGTCTCTTGAGGATTTCCCGCGCTCGGATTATAGCTTCGCACGTCGATGAACCAACTTAGCTCGGACGCGGGCGTGAGAGCCGCCTGTTGACGCTTGGATGGATAGTCTTGCAGGAACACGTCCGGTACCTGGGTCGATCCCCATGCCGGGTTGCCATTAATCGACACATTGGCGGGAGTGCCGATCTGCGCGGGGAGCATTTGATTCGGCCGCGCCAGGTATCGTGGATGCACGTAGGTAAAACTCCCCTCCGTGCCCTCGCCGAAGTCAGAGTGTCCGCCTCCGCTGATATTCGCATCTTCCACATACCACTGCCGGGACGGATCGAGCGTGTTCATCCAGTATTGACCGCCAAAGCAGGCCAGGTACGGAGCCATCTGCATCGTCCAGCCGTCCAGATGAGTCATTTCGTCGCCTGTCCCTGAGCCACAGGAACCGAAATTAGCGGCTGGGGCGAGGCGGTACCTATACACCCACAGATCAATATCCGTCACCGAATTGACTTGTTTCTTGACTATGACCGCATATTCCCCAAATGAGACAGGGCCGTAGCGCGCATCATGGACCGTGTCGCCTTCCGCCGTCGCCTTCAGCATCGAATAGTTCGGCGCGGAGTTCCACGGACAAGGAAAGTTAGCCGACTCGGTAGCCGTCGCATGAACGGAGCA
>QHXU01000223.1:0-6606 GCA_003223065.1 Acidobacteriota bacterium
TATCGCATCTTCGCTCTGGAGCCTCTTGACAGTGATTTCGGCGCTCTTGACTTCGCGAATCCTAATCCAATTCATCGGGCAGATTTTCGCACTGCACTATTTGCGAAGGCACCGGTTAGACATCGTGCGGCCGTTTCGGATGTGGCTATATCCCGTTCCGAGCGTCGCTGCGCTCGCCGGATGGGCTTATATCTTCGTTACGTCAGGCTGGACGTACGTTGGCTTCGGCCTGCTGACCCTGATGGCCGGCGTGGCAGCTTATGCGATTTCAGCAAGGCATTTTCGAGCGGATTGAGGCTGCTTCATCACAGACACGGTTGACGTGTCGGCTCCGGCAGTCCGCGCTTACGGCCCGACGGAAATGTGTGCATGCGCTCGGAAAAGCCCGGGCAGGGCGATTGAGTCACATTCGATCGGCAAGGCCGCTTATTGAGTCACATTCGATCGGCAAGGCCGCTTACGTGTGCCCCTGCAGCCCCAGAATCATCGCGCCGTATGGCGATGGGCCTCCGGCATCCCAAGCCGGCGGACCGTATCAGCCTCGAAATCGAATTCAATCAGCACGGCGGGCTCGTCCCCGATGACCCACCCGTCATGCCCCGGCTCGATAGCGACCACTTGCGGAGCTTTGAACTCCGTAGTGCAGCCGTCCGCGTATTGAATCTGGAATTGGCCGCGGGCGAGGAATCCAACATGCGCGTGCATACATAGATCGGTGCCGGCGACCCCCTTCATATGCGTGGACCAGCGAAATCCAGGCGGGTACACCATCCGTTTCACCCGGCCCGTACCGGCCCGAACGACATCGAGCTGGACGCCGCCGACTTCGCGGCGCTCGGCCGACTTCACGGGGGCGAGCAATGGATCAGCGGCATTCATTTTTCCTATCCTCCGGGCCATGCGTGCGGTTGAATTCTATCAGAATAAGGCTGGCCTAGGATGGCGTGTTTATCAATCAAGCGCCCGGACTGCGGAATTTCTGCGGGTTCGAGCGGTAAAATGGTGCGGCTCGAGCATCGCAGTGAAGCTGGCTGTGGGCGAATTTTTCTTTAAATCAGCGACATAGAGTTTGGTTTGTGGCATGCTCACGCCTTGCTCCATGTCTAGTTGGCGGAGGAGGACGCAACCTGAATGTTGAGTGAGACAACAGCCAGTGAGACAGCCGAAAGGGGGCTAAGGCGCGCAGCCGCGCCGGCACGGCGTGTCTCCGCCCAAGGCGGGACGGTAACCGATCCGTCTGTGACTCCGGGCCAGCCGCTTGCGCCCGCCCACCGATCTGTTGGGCCGGCGCCCAGAAAATCGGTTCGAGACGAAGCTGTCAGCAGGCCTGCTCTCGAACACTTGCCCAAAACAACAGTCGAGGAATTTGTTCTCACTCAGCTGTCGGGCAAGGAACTCGAGCAGATCGAGGAACACCTGCTGATCTGCGAGGAGTGCCGCGACGAGGTCCAGGAACTGGAGAAATCCATCAGCCGCATCCGGGCTTACGCTGCGCGGCTGTAGTTGCGTCTAGTCGGCTCGCCTCACGGTTTTCCGGGCTTCCTCTAGCTCGGGCAGCCCGGAGTCCGCTTTGCTCCAGATTTTCATGAACTCAGCGTAGGCTTCGGATGCACCCTTCGCGTCGCCCTTGGCGGCCAGTGCCCGTGCGGTCCCGATCAAAGATCGGGCGCGGTTTGGCTCGCGTGACAAGGACACAGCAAACATCTTGACAGCCTCATCGGCGCGGCCTGCTGTCAGCAAAATTTCGCCAAACAGCTCGTGCGGCGGCTTGATCAGCTCTGGCGGCCCGCTCGGCGGCGAGTTCGTTTCTTCCAGAGCGATCGCCTTCTTCATGGTCTCGATCGCCTTCTCGCTGTCTCCCTTCTTCGAAGCAGCCAGCGCCTCCAGTTCCAGCCCTTGGATTTCGATCTGTTTGGCCCGATAGCGCATCTCGGAGTTGGCGATCCCCTTCTCGACCTCCTGCAAGGCCGAAATGTTGCTTGCGACCTCGGAAGAACCTGTTGCGGCCGCAGCGTATCCTTTCGCGAACGCCACCAGGGAATCGCTCCCGCCGTAACGGTGGCTCATGTGCTCCGCGCTCGAGCCGCCGCTCGTCTGATGCACCATGTAATTCAGACCCACCATTGAGAAGATCTTGCCGGCAAGATCCCACTGCTGGGTTTCGATCAGATAGGTGGCCCCCATCTGAGCAACGTATTGGCTTGCTTTGCCGTTCGTAGCGGCCATGTCCTGGCGCTGCATCTCCATTAACTCCCGGGCCTTGCTGTATTGTCCCTGCTGGAGCTCGGAGTAAAACCGCCAGTACAGGCTGTGATAATCGCGCATGGATATCGCGAGTCCCTTGCCACCCAGTCGACAGATGCCTGCCAGGCCGACAGGTTCGATGAGGTGACCTGGGGCCACATTCCAAGCTGCAGGAAGATGTGGGATGGCATGTGACGGGCATGAGGAGCGGCAGGAGCGATCTCGGCATAGCGCCGCGCCGCCGGAAGCGCCAGAATCGCGTGCTCGGGATCGTCGAACGAGTGAATCACGTAGTGCGCGGCTCCCGGGTGATCCGGATTCCTCTGGAAAACGTCAAGCGCGATTGCGCCGGCGCGCATTTGCCTGACGAAGCCCTTGTCTCCCGGCCGAACCGTGCCAAGCAGCGAAAGCGCGTAGAAGCATGCCGCTTCGTCGTCCTTCGGATATTCGCTATGGATCTTTTCCATCGCCTTCGAGTAGGCGATGTCGCGGCTCAGCTTGTCACCCTGCCCGTACAACAGCCGCACAGCATCGATGTAAGCACGCTCGCGGGCCGTTAGCTTGGAGGTATCTGTGATCTTGGCGAGCACTTTTCTGGCGGACTCGGCGTCTTGCTGGGCCCACAGCGGATGATTGTAGGTCATGGCCTCGCCCCAGTAACCCATCATGAAGCCGGGGTCCGCCTTGGTGCATTCGCGAAATTGATCCGCAGCCTCCTCAAACCAGAAGGAATGCAGCGCGAGCACTCCGCGGATAAAGCATTGCTGATCCTGCGGAGATCCGGTGACCGGGAAATCAATTTTTCCGAGGGTGGCCTGTGCTCGCAAACTTCCTGGAACAGCGGTAAACAGCAAGGCCGCACCCAGACAAAGCAGGTTACGTTTGAAGGCAAGAAGCTTCGACCGCATATTTCCACCTCCCGAGATTCCGAAGGCCCACATCAGGCCGGTTCCGCATGTCCGGCGTCGCCACAGCATGTCTCTACTTTACACCTGCTTCTTCGGTGCGGAGGACTTTGCAAAATCGAACAGCCAGTAGCGAAATCGGACAGGGCGGCCAAGGGCGTGAGACCGGTTCTTGCCGCTCTGGCATTCCGCTGCAGGCGAGCCGGCGGATCATATTGGAAGGGGAATTGCACCATTGGCGAAACACGGTAGTCGCTCGCATGGCAAATTAAGGGCCATGTAACGTCATGGGTGGTCGTGTACAGTGCAAGTATCGCAGACCGCTCCGATTAGGATTCTATTGAAATGAACTACTTCCGAACCCTCTCCGCGATCGTTTTTCTCGGCCTCGCCTCTTCCGGTTTCGCTCAAAGGCCGGAAGTCTCTATTCAGCAACCAAGGCCAATACCTTTCGTGGGCTCTTTGGCACGGCCCTTTCACATTGAGCGGCGAGTGGTTTCTCCCGCCAACCTCTCAAACTCGCCGCGGCTCGAATCGCTCGTTCGGGCTGGAAACCTCTATTTGTCGGCCCAGGATGTTGTCGCGCTGGCACTCGAAAACAACATTGACATCGCGATTCAGCGCTATGGGCCGCTCCTGGCGCGCGAAGTCCTGCGGCGCGCCGAGGGTGGCGGCTTTCTGCGGACTGTGGGCGTGCCGGTCAATCCCGGACCCGTCAGCGTCAGTCTGGCCGGAGTGAGCGTTAACACCATCGGTTTGCCGGAGAGCGGATCGGGCGTTAGCTCCGGCGGCGGAATCGTAACTCAAATAGGCACGCCGCCTCCCAATCTCGATCCTTACTTCTTTGCTTTCTCCAACTTCTCCCACACCACGACCCCGCTCAGTAACACGGTGGTCAGCCTGATTCCGTTCCTCCTGAACGACAGCAGGACTTACCAGGTAGGCTATGGCCAGCAGTTTCTTACGGGAACGAACGCGCAGCTTACCTTCTACAGTTACCGGAGCGCGGTCAACAGCCCTGCGAATGTCCTGAACCCGTACACAAACGGTTACCTGGACCTTTACGTCACGCAAAACGTGCTGCAGGGATGGGGTGTGGGCGTAAATAACCGCAACATCCGCGTGGCGAAAAACAATATGAAGGTGACCGACCTGCAACTTAAACGGCAGGTAATTACGACGGTTTCGTCGATCTTGAATCTCTACTGGGATCTGGTGAGCTTCGACGAAGACATGCGGATCAAGGAAAAGGCGCTCGAGGCAGCGCAAAAGCTCTATGAAGACAACAAACACCAGGTCGAACTGGGAACGCTGCCTGGTATCGAAGTGACCCGCGCGGCCGCGCAGGTTTCCTCCAGCAAAGAAGACCTCCTGATCTCCCAAACCAACGTTGCGCAGCAAGAAACAGTGCTCAAGAACGCGCTTAGCAGGAACGGTGTGGCGAGCGCATGGCTGGACGATGTGCACATCATCACGCTGGATCAGATCGTGGTTCCGGAGAAAGAGGAACTGAAGCCGACAGCGGAATTGATCGACTCTGCACTCGCAAGCCGTCCGGAAGTCGAGCAGACGCGGATCAATCTTGAGAGCAGCCGGATCAATCTCGCCGGCACCAGGAACGGCCTGCTGCCGACTTTACAGGCCTTTGTCGAGTTTACGAATAACGGCTTGACTGGCGATGTAAATGCCTTGCACGGGATTTCGGGCGGGCCCGAGCCTTATTTTGTGGGCGGATATGGAAACCTGGTCAGCCAGATCTTTCGCAGGAACTATCCGAACTACGCCGCGGGTTTCTCGCTCAACATTCCCTTCCGGAATCGGGCTGCCCAAGCCGACTATGTGACTGATCAGCTCACTCTGCGGCAAAGCGAGCTCCAGCTTCAAAGAAGTGTCAGCCAGGTCCGGGTCGACGTCAAGAACGCCGTCATTGGATTGCAGCAGGCCCGCGCGCGATACGAGACGGCCGTTGCGACACGAGTCCTGGCCCAGCAGACTCTCGACGCCGAGCAAACGAGGTTCAAATTCGCCGAGTCGACCATCCCCCAGGTGGTCCAGGCGCAACGGGATCTCGCCGTCGACCAAAGCGCCGAAGTTCAGGCGATGGCCAACTACACCCATGCCAAGATTGCGTTCGACGAGGCGGTCGGACAGACGCTGGAGACGAACCACATCTCGATCGAGGAAGCGAGACTCGGACGAGTTGCCCGGCGGTCGTCCATACCCGACGTGGTTCCGAATAATCCTAATAAAGAGAAGTAATCAGGAGAAACTGCAATGAAATCCCCAAAAGCATTGATAATCCTTCTCGCCTGTAGCTTCCTGATTTCTCCATCGAGCGCACAGCGTCTGCCATTCGTCGTCGAAAAACCGAAGGCTCCGATAATTTGGCGGCCGTACAAGAGGCCGACGGTTCCACCCGTTCAATTGACGAACTCTGACCGGATCCATGCTCTCATACGAGCCGGCAAGCTCTACCTCACGGTTCAAGATGCCATTGCGGTGGCCATCGAGAACAATCTCGACCTCGAAGTGGACCGGTATGGACCCCTCATCGCCGATTGGAATTTAGAGCGTTTGCAAGCGGGCGGCCCTCTTCGCGGCGTCACCGGAGGCAACACGCTCGTCAACCAGGCTGCGAGCGGCCAGGGCGTCCTCGGAGCACAGCTTAGCGCCGGGCTCATAACCGGCGGCACGGGCGGCGGCCAGGGAGGCGGCGGCGCGATTATTTCGCAGATTGGGCCCGTAACTCAGAACCTCGATCCGGTTCTTCAAAACATAACTGCCTTTCAGCATGCCACCACTCCTCAGCCGAATCCGGTAATCAGCCAGACCACCGCGCTGATCAATACGCGCCACGTCATCAATTCATTTGTCCAGCAGGGTTTGTTGACGGGCGGATATGTCCAGATCTCAGCCAATGAATCGTATCTCAAAGAGAACACGCCGAGCGATATCCTCAATCCCTCGGTGGCGCCCGTGGCCCAGATCTACATCCGCCATAACCTCCTGAATAGCTTCGGAACGAACGTGAACAGCCGGTTTATCCGGGTTGCTAGGAAGGGCACCATCGCCGCGAACGAAACCTTCCGGTCGCAGTTGCTCAACCTGGTGGCGAACGTGTTGAATCTCTATTGGGACTTGGTCAGTAACGGTGAAGACCTGAGAGCAAAACGGCGCGCCCATGATGTAGCCGAGAAGTTCTATGAGGATACGAAGCAGGAGATCGGGCTCGGAGTGCTGCCGAAAGTCGAAATCTATCGGGCGGAGGCAGAGTATTCGGCTCGCCGGCAGGAACTTGCCATTTCCCAAGCCAACGTGCATCAACAAGAGAACCTGCTGAAGAATGCCCTGAGCCGCAATGGGATGGAAGATCCGCTCGTCGACACCGCGGAAGTCGTGCCGCTCGATCGCATTCAGGTTCCGCAGACGGATGATTTGCCTACATTACGCCAGCTTG
>QHXU01000223.1:6614-10225 GCA_003223065.1 Acidobacteriota bacterium
TTACGCCAGCTTGTGGCAAAGGCGTTGGCGCAGAGGCCGGATGTTGCTCTGGCCAAGATCAACGACGAGAGTTCGGAAATCTCCGCTATCGGAACAGCAAACGGCTTGTTGCCTGCTTTGCAAACCATACTGTCCAGCACCGCCAGCGGCCTGTCCGGTACCCCCAATCCTCAAGCAGGGACGCCGGATCCCAATTTCGTGGGCGGTCTCGGCAATGCTTTAGGACAGATTTTTCATCGCAATTTCGCTAATCGGCGGGCCGCCCTACTTTTTCAGGGCACCATCGGAAACAGCATTGCGCAGGGAGATTATGGCGTCGAGCAGTTGCAGTTACGCCAGGGCGACCTTGTGGAGCGCAGAAACCTGAATCAACTGGTGGTTGATATTTCCAATCAGATGATCGCGCTTCGGCAAGCCCGCGCGAGATATTCGAATGCCATCGAAAACCGTGCCCTCCAGGAGCAGTTGCTCGAGAAGGAGCAGCAAAAGTTCTCTCTCGGAAGTTCGACGATACAAAACGTCATCAGCGTCCAGCGCAGCCTTGCGACTGCGGAGTCCGTCGAAGTAGCGGCGCTGGCTACCTATAGCCGCGCGCGTGTCGCTCTAGACCAGGTGCTGGGACAAACGCTCGAAGCGAACCATGTTTCGCTGGATGAGGCATTGAAAGGGCGCGTAGCGCGTGAGTCACGGCTTCCAGAGGTGATAGCACCGCCGCGTTGATTTCGTGTCAGCGTTTCTTACGATTCAAGCTCTCAGTTTCTCTTCGGTGGGGCGGGGAGACTGCGGGCACCCGCTCGGCCGTCATCAGGCTTGAGAGCTGCTCTCTACTGGCAATGGCCATGCGAGTGCCGTCAGGGGAAATGCCGAAGGATTCGGCTGTCGATTCAGGATCGAAGCCGCCCAGAGGCCGGCGCGTCTTGGCGGTATCCTGACCGGCGGCGAAATCCTGGGCGTAAACGCCGCGAATTCCTTTTTCGTCTTGCCCGATAAAAGCGATCGCTTTGCCGCCCGACATCCATCGGGAGCGGGGAAAAATATCGCTAAGGATTTCGAACGGAACGGCGGAACCGTCGGCAACACGGATTACCCTGACTTCGTATGGCTTGCCCGGCAAATGCGAAACATACAAGCAATATTGACCATCAGGGGAGACGTCGGGGACCAAGGTTGCCCCAGTCACCAGCCTCGTGGCTTCCGAGCCGTCCTGCCGTATTTTCCAAACGCCGTTCTTGGCCGGGTTGCCTGAGCTGTACACGATCCATTTACCGTCAGGGGTCGCCGTGGGATTCTCGGCATCGACGCCATCCTGAGTCAACTGCCGGGCGTTGCTACCGTCCGCGTCGGCAATCCAGATTTCGAAGTGCTTGCTGCGGTTTGAGCTCCAGATGATCTTCTTTCCGTCAGGGGTAAATCCAGGGTCCCAATCCTCTGCCGGGTCGTCTGTGAGGCGGTGCTCTGAGCCAGCTTTGGTCGAGACTTCCCAGATATCGAGGTTTCCGCTCTGGTTGGAGGAAAAAATCACCCGCTCGCCGTCGGGTGAATAAGCCGGCTGCCGGTCGGTGCTGTTGCCTCGAGTGAGCCAGCGGGTCTTGCTAGAATCGCCACGCAACCCCACCTCCCGAACATTCTGCCGAGGCGAGCCGGTTCCAAACACAATCGTGCCCGGCCCCGCAATATCGAACATCACGCTGGCGTAAGGACTCCAGAAGACAGTTTCGGTGCCGCCGGAGCTGAGGTTCTGGCGGATAATGCGTCCCGCCGCGCCGCTCACGTTGACGGATTCGGCCTGGGAATACAGGAGATCATCACTGGATCCGGTCCACGCGATCGAAAGAATCGCAAAACCGCCCGCCCTCGCGGCGATAGTGCGAGATTTTCCGCTATCGACCTCCACTGCGAAGATCGCTGAGGGACTGCCGGCCTGAATAGGGTTTTGGACGGCAGCAATGGTACGGCCGTCGGGAGACCAGCGGGGGTCCTTCAGGGAGCCGTTTTCCAAGCGGGCGATCTCAGTCGCTCCCTCACCGTTTGCTCCAACCACGCAAATGGCTGCGCTCAACTGCGCTTCCACGGTCTTAAGCCGGACAAACGCTATACGGCGCCCATCAGGCGACCAATCGCCGTCAATAACGTCTTCCGCCACCTTGACAGGTTCGCCTCCTGCGACGGGCATCCTGTACAGCGATGTGAGGGAGCCTTCGGTGCGCGAGAAGAGGATAGTTGAGCCATCCGGGGAGAACCGAGCATAATCATCGGGACCTGAAGAGAGAGCCGCCTCGCGGCCGCCGGCGAGTTCCTTGAGCCAAATCCGGGGACGGCCGTCGCGGTCAGACGTGAACGCGATTGTCTTGCCGTCGGGAGATGCCGCCGGCGAGTAGTCATGACCTGAATACGTGAGATATTTCAAGATTGGCGTTTCGGGGGATTTAGCGCGCGTCCACCACACGCCAAGTCCCGCAACGGCCAGCGCGCCAACCGCCATGCCGGCGATGAAGGAAACCCGCGTTCGCGGCGCCGCAGGGCCGGCACGGGTGCTGCGGGCGAGAGACATTTGAGTGGTGCCAGTATACCTCCGGGATGGTGGAGGGTCAAATTTCCTGATGTTATTCGCCGCAAGCGCGGCGGCCGGATGGCGGGAATCCTGAAGCCGCCAGATTAACTTGGGGTGCCCTGGCCCTCCACAATCTCCACATACCGGTCTACCGGAAGGCCCGTAAACCGCTCGACCCTTCCGCCTGGCGCTGGCCACTTAACATCGATCCAATCGAGCTTGGCGGCCGCTCCCAGACCCAGCACTTCGCGGGGGTCGTGCGAGGACAGATAACTGCCTCCGCTGTTTTTCAGCCTCGATCGTTTCACTCCGCCGGCCGACCACGTGATCCGCGCGCCGATTCCATCCCGGTTCGAACGAGTTCCCCGGAGCTTCAAACCCAGCCAGTGGTTCGACGTGCCGGCCTGGTTGCGCAACAACAGAGGCGCTCCTCCGTTATTGCCAATCAACACGTCCAGCCGCCCGTCGTTATCGAAATCGCCGACCGCCAGTCCGCGAGCCGGAAATTCCCTCGCGAACGCCGGGCCCGCTTCCGTGCTCACGTTCCTCAGCTTTCCATGTTCTTGATGGAACAAAAGAAGCGGCTCCCTATATTTGACCTCCGAATATTTTTCGATCATGTCATCCGGATGCCCGTTGGCGAGGATCAGATCGGTTGCACCGTCGTTGTCGAAGTCAAAAAATTTCAGACCCCAGCCGCTGAGCAGCCGCGTCGCCTGCGCCACACCCTGCGAGCGCGACACGTCGGCGAACGTCTCTTCCCCCTTGTTCCGGTACAGTGAAAACATCTCTTTGTCGATGTTGGCCACGAACAAGTCTTCCCGGCCATCTCCATCGAAGTCGGCTGCATCCACTCCCATTCCCGAGCGAGCCTTCCCGTTATCGCTGAAAGCGACCTCGGCCGCCAGTGCGATCTCTTCCCACTTATTGGCCCCGCGGTTCACGAACAGAAAATTTTGCACCGTGTCATTGGCCACGAACAGGTCCATGCGGCCGTCGTTGTTGATGTCGGTCGCGACGACGCCCAAGCCCTTGCCCATGGCGCGCTCGATGTCCGTGC
>QHXU01000223.1:10303-10841 GCA_003223065.1 Acidobacteriota bacterium
AGCCGGTTGTCGCCACAGGAAGTGTGTTTCGTGTCGCCGTAATCGACAAAGCTGCAGACAAAGAGGTCCAGGCGGCCGTCGGCGTCATAATCGAACCAAACGGCGCTGGTCGTCCAGCCGGGCGCCGCCAGTCCGGCCTTTTCCGTTACGTCAGTGAACGTCCCGTCGCCGTTATTGTGGTATAGGACCGGCCGGCCGTACGCGGTGATGAACAGATCCGGATAGCCATCGTTATTGTAGTCGCCAACGGCCACTCCCATTCCGAAGGTCCCTCCGCTCACGCCCGCCCTTTCAGTTACGTCGGTGAAGCTGCCATCGCGGTTGTTCTTATAGAGCGCGTTGCGCGGCAGCGTCTTGGGCTTGTAGAAATCCGAGGGCCCGCTGTTGACCAGGTAGATGTCCATCCATCCATCTTTGTCGTAGTCCAGGAACGCGCAGCCGGGACCAAGCGTCTCGGGCAGATAGCGCTCGTCCGACATCGCGTTGTCGTGCACCCAGATGATCCCGCTCTTCTCCGCAGGGACCTCCTCGAACAACG
>QHXU01000223.1:10863-19264 GCA_003223065.1 Acidobacteriota bacterium
CGCCGCGAATGAGGCGGGACGCGCTCCAGCCGGCGCCGCAGGCCAGGAACTCTCTGCGTGAAAACACTCTCATGACGTCAGCGGGCTCGCGCGAACTTCTGCGCCGCGAGTTCGTCCTTCCCTTCTTCAATTACATAAAACTTGTCCGCTTCGACATCGCGAAACACCTGGCGGACGCCACTCGGCCACCATACCTCGACGCTATCGGCTCGCGTGCTCTGCCCCAGACCAAAGTGGGCCCGCAGGTCGCTTTGCGATAGATAGCTTCCTCCGCCGGCGATCTCGCGGAGCTGGGAAAGTCCACCCGCCCGCAATTTGATGCGCGCTCCCATGGCGTCGCGGTTGCTCTTGGTGCCCACGAGTTTGAAATTCAGAAAATGACGGCCCGTGCCACCTGCGTTGCGCAGGAGCAAGGGCGGATCGCCGTTGTTGGCCACGACGAGATCCATGTTGCCGTCGTTGTCGAAGTCCGCAAACGCCACCCCGCGCCCAAGGTACGGCGTGGCAAACCCGTTGCCCGACAAGGCCGTGACTTCAGGAAACTTGCCGTTGCCGCCGTTACGGAATAGCGAGTTAATTTGCTTATAGTGGACACCTGGCATAGCCTTTTCCACACCCGGATACACATGGCCGTTGGCGATGAAAAGATCCAGCCATCCATCGTTGTCAAAGTCGAAGAAACCGCCGCCGAAGCTTAACACGTGCTTGGTGGGACCGGCGATTCCCAACCGGTCGCTGACCTCTTCAAAGAAGCCCTTGCCGTCGTTGTGCCACACGTGATCGGGCACATCCTGGAAGTCGGAAATGAACAGATCGAGGAAGCCATCGTTGTCGTAGTCGCCGAGTGAGATGCACATGGCGGCCATGGTTCCGCCGTCTGCCGTGAGCGCCACGCCGCTGGTCAGCGCCACATCTGTAAACGTGCCGTCACCCTCGTTGTGGTACTGGTACACTTCAACGCCGTCGTTGGCGACAAACAAATCGGGCCATCCGTCATTGTCATAGTCGGCGGCTCCCACAGAGAGGTTCTTCCCCTTCGGCTGAAAGATCTTGGCAGCCTTGGTGACGTTCGTGAAGGTTCCGTCGCCGTTGTTGTGATAAAGCACAGCGGGAGTGCCGCCATACGTCTGAGGCAGACAACTGGATTCGATTCCATATCCGATGGTGCAAGTACGCCGGCTCTTGGGGCCGAAGTCGACGTAGCCGCCGGCGTACAGATCCAGCAGGCCATCGCGGTCGTAATCGAAGAAGGTCGCTCCGCTGTGGAAGACGGTGCCGAAATCGGTCCCGTCCACGTGGGCTTTCTCGGTCACGTCCGAGAAGGTCCCATCGCCGTTGTTGCGGTAGAGGATGTTCTTGCCATACTGCGTCACGTATAAGTCCGGATGCCCATCGTTGTTGTAATCTCCCCACACGCAACCGAGACCGTAGGCGTTGCCCGGAACGCCCGCTTTTTCGGTTACGTCCGTGAACGTGCCATCCGCGTTGTTGCGATACAGTGCGTTGCGGACCTTGATGCCACGATTGTACAGGTCCCGGCCATTGACGAAATAGACATCCTGGAAACCGTCGCCGTCGTAGTCGCCAACGCACGCGCCCGGACCGGCTTCCTCCAGGATCGTGGCGACGCCGTTGTTGCCTTTGAAATGGATGAAATCGATGCCGGCGGCTTTTGTCACATTGGTGAATTGCACGACTCCCGGTTGCTCGGGCGCCGGCGCCGCGCCGGCCACCAGCCATGCCAACAGCAGCGGTAGCAAAGGGCCGCGCTGCATGAACACCTACTGGGGAGGGCGGCTCTTCCCCTGGACTCCCGTCTGAATCGCTTCCGCGTTCTGGCGAGCCTTTTCGGATGCCTGTTGATGAGCGATGAATTCCCGGTCCGCGTCGGCTTTGCGGCCCGCACGGCGATACGCGGTGGCCAGGTGGAAGTGAGTCGCTGGATTGTCCGGCTGGAGTTTCACGGCGATTTCGAGCGGCGGGGTCGCCTCGGCTAGCCGATCGGCGGCAAGCAGTGAACGGCCCAGACCAATGAATGCGTCCGCAAAACTGGTATCCAGCTTGGTCGCGCGTGAGAAATGCGCGATGGCCTCCGGCCATTGCTCCGCCTGGCGTGCCAGCTCTCCCAGCACGAATTCCGCGCCGGCGTTGGCGGGATTGATTCGCAGTTCCTCTTCGAACTCCCGGCGCGCCTCATCCACGGGAGGCGGCTGCTTGGGCTGCGACAGCAGCAAGCGGCCCATACGGTAATGGATGCCGGGCACACGCGGATTTTGGGTTAGCACCGTGCGATACTCCATGGCCGCCTCCTCCCACTTACCCTGAGTTTCCAAAGCCTCGGCATTGAGCAAATGCACCTGATAGGACGAAGGCGCAGAGGACAACAGTTCTTGGGAGGCGCTGATTGAGAGGTCGGACAAAACATGCACGCTCACATAGAGCGCCTCTGGGTCGCGCGGAAAATCGCGGTTGAGCAGCTTCATGAAATCAAGGGCCGCATCCAGTTGATTGAGCGACGTAGCGCATCGAATTCCATCCACTTCCACGGTGCGCTTTAGCGTCTTGTCCGTGACCCGCGAGGCCGCCTTCTTGAGGTGCGGGAGCGCTTCTTTGCACTGGCCGGTTTCCGCAAGGCTCGCCGCGAGGAAGTCCGCGGCACCGGTGAGACCGGGATTCAGCCGCAGAGCCTCCTTCAGGGCCGGGATGGCTTCATACGGCTGACTGGAGGAGTGGCGGGCCGCTCCCAATTTGAAGTGGAATTCTGCCCGGCCTGGAGCGGCCTTGACTAGCTTCTCATAGCCAATAATTGCAGCCTCCCAGTCCTCGCGATTGAACGCGTCCTGAGCTTCGCGAGCCAGAGAGGCAACTTCGCCCTGTTGAGCAGGCGCGGAACTCCCTGTCGAGCCCTGAGGCGTCCCTTGACCAGCGAGTCCGTTTATGACGGCCGACACGGCGAGCGCTATTCTGGCCAGACTATACCCAATCTCCGCGTTTGCGCCGACGCGTCTCATTTGTCCACTTGCTGCGCTTTCTCCGTCTTTCTTTGGTTCTTGTCTTTCTCGGCCTTGCTCAGTTTTTCAAATATCGCCATGTGGTGATTCCGCTCGGGTTCATTCTTCAATTGAGCGTAGACCTGCGCCAGCCGGTAATGGGCCTCCTTCGAGGAGGGATCGATTTCAGAAGCCTTCAAGAATGCTCGAAGCGCCTGCTCGGTATCGCCCAATGCAAGATAACATTTGCCGAGCTGAAAGTGAGCCATTGCCATTTTCGGATCACCTGCAATCGCGCGCTGAAGGAGAGGCAGCGCTTCGGCCGGTTTTTGGGACCTAAGCAGAATTTCCGCCAGGTAGTAGTTTGCCTCCGGGTGATTCGGATCTTCCTCGAGGGCTCGCCTGAACTCCTCCTCGGCCTTGGGCTGGCTTGTCCTGTAGTAAACCTCACCGAGGCCGAAATGCACTCCCGGAAAGTCAGGAGCTCTTTTCAGGACTTCCTTGTATTCACTGAGCGCGTCCGCGTCCTTCTCATCGCCCGCATAAGCCTCTGCCTTCAAAGCGTGAATGAACACGGAATCCGGATCCACATCCGCTACTTTCTTGAGCGCTTCGAGCGCCAGCGATCGGTGAAGCCGTGCCAACTCATACCAGACCTTGATATCGCTTGGGTCTGCCCGCACCAGCTCGTCGAGGTACTTCACAGCATCCAACTTTCGATCGAGCGCCTGAAGCGCCATGGCTCCGTAATATCGCGCGCGCCGGTATTTCGGGTTGGCTCTCAGCTCGTCGTCAAAACCCGAGAGGGCTTTTTGGAATTCATTGATCCCAAAATAAGACATTCCGAGGTAGAAGCTCACTTCCGGGTACAGTGGATTCGCGTCGAGGACGTTCTGGAAAATTTCAATGGACTCCGGAAACTTGAGCTCAGTCTGGTATACGATACCCAGTCTCTTGAGGATTTCCGGCTGGCCGGGAAACGCGGCGAGGCCCTCCCGATAGATCTTCTCCGCTCCCGCGTAATCCTCGACTTTCTCGAGTTGGTTGGCTCTGGAGAGAATGCTTTCGAGCGTCTGTGATGACTGCGCTCGCAGTGCGGCCAAGGAAACAAGTAAAAGTGCGATTAGCCGATACATAAACGCACCCGGAACCCGGTAATTCGCACACCAAGCCGCTCGCCGCCGGGCGGCTCCCCGGAACACTTCAGTAGTATAGCTTCAAACCGAACTGGATGTTTCGTCCTCCTTGCGAGCTGGTGACGCGCCCCAAGCCGCCTCCGAGAAACACACTTGGGGAGTTGAGAATGGGTGTGTTGGTGAAGTTTAGGAACTCGCTACGGAACTGAAGGTATTTCTTCTCGGTGATGGCGAACTGCTTCTCCACACCGAGGTCCAGGTTGTGCAGCCCCGGTCCTCGCACCACCGCAACGCCGCAGGTGCCAAAGTGACCTGGCGCGGGCTGGCTATACGGAGACGGGTCGAACCACTGGAAACCTCCGTCCGGCGAATTCTGACGGCCGAAGACGCGTTCGGGTCCCTTACAATCCGCCCGCGGACCTCTGGAGCCCGTCCCGGAAGCATCATTACCAGGGATGTCCAGCGGGAAGCCGCTGTGCAGGGAGAGAATGCCGCTCAGCTGCCACTGCCCAACAATTGCGTCGACGGCACGGTTCCAGTTTTTACCCACCATCTTGCCGCGGCCGACTGGCAATTCGTAGATGGCATAGCTGGTGAGCGTGTGCTTCACGTCGTAATAACAGAGACCCTTTTCGGCCTTTTCGTCGTACAGATTTTGCCAATACGCGGACGTGGGGACGGTTTGCCCTCCCCACGATCCGTAGTATCCGCTCGAGTTCGTCAAGCATTTCGAATACGTGTACGCCACCTGATACTGCAAGCCTCCGCTGAGGCGTTTCTGCAACGTTGCCTGCAACGCGTCGTACAGCTGATTGCCGTTGGACTCCGTTCCTGAGATCTGCGAAATGTTGGCCAGAGCGGGGTTCCCCGACAGGTACGGGCTAGGGGCGGTGATGGGCTTGCCGTCCGCTCCCACACCCAGCAACCGCCGTTGGAAGTACGGCATGGGCACCATTAGGTGAGTTCCGTGCTGACCGACATAGGCGATTTGCAAGATCGAGTTGTTGCTGAACTGCTGCTGTATCGAAACGTTCCACTGCTGAACAATGGCCGGCTTCACGTTCGGGTCCCACAGTCGAATAACGGCGCCGGCGAACGGGTCTGCCGGAGCTGCCAGAACTGTAAGCCCGTCCCCCGTCCTCGAGCGAGGAAGCGTGAGGGCGTCATAGTTGGTGTAAAACTCTTGGTTGAAAGGTGGATTCAACGGCAACCGCAGATTGGTGCCGGTTCCTTCCAAGTAGGAAGAAATCGTGTAAGCGCCCCGAAACACGGTTTTCTTTCCCAGGGCCTGCGGTGTCCATGCCAATCCGAAGCGCGGCTGGAAATTTCCAATACCCCACCGGTAGGGGTTGTACAACGCGCGATTGTCTTGGTAGTACGTGCTCTTACCGGCTAACTCGAGTTCGCCGGTGAACGGCGAAAAGTTCGACTGCCGGTCCTTCACTTCCACCCAAGGAGTGTGATTGTCGTAGCGGATTCCCGCGTTCAGAGTTAAAGTGTCGGTGAGCCGCCAGTCATCCTGGAAGTAGAGCCCAAACACGTGCGAGCGGTGTCCCCAGGTGCCTGTGCTCAAACCGCGAGCCACGTGCGCCGGAAGTCCAAGGAAGAAATCCGCTTCTCCGGCCCCGCTGCCACCCCCTGCCTGGGCCAGCGGATTCGGGCCTGCGCTAAATTTTCCCGTGAAATCCATGAACCCGGTTCTGCCGTAGTTGCCGGCGTAGAAAATGTTGAGCTGGTGACGCCAGTACTCGAAACCGGTATGCATGATATGCCGGCCCTTGGTCCAAACGATGGCATCTTGGGCTTCATAGACATTGTTGGCAAAGAGTTGCTGCGTGCCGAGGTTGGAACTGCCGAAGCCTCCCGCAACGCCCCCGCTGATGTTGATGCCCAAAAGACCGGGTCCGCGGTCATTGACACCCTTGATGCCGAGCTGGTCGGCCACATTGCCGAGACCGTTGGTGTCTTCGCCGCCGTTGTGCACCAGAACGCGATTGAATCCAAGCCGTACTTCGTTTACGAAGCTGGGACTCGCCATACGCGTCCAGTTGATGACATCGTTGTGAGTTGGCGTCTTGTAGAAGCTGCCAAAGTAAAGAGGGAACGAGTTCGTCGTGGGATTGTCCTGGTGGCTCTCTGAATACCGTCCAAAGACGCGATCCTTCGTGGAAAGGTTGGCATCTATTTTCACGTCAAACTGATTAGTGGGAATCCTGTTGGTGCTCGCGTTGATCTGATTGAACTCAAGCTTGTTGTTCACCGGCGCCGGATAGAACTTGGACGAGAACAGCGCCTTCGCCACCGGGTCGATCAGGGCTATCGGGATCATGTTGTTGCTGAAAGGCATGCGATTCCCGCTGGCATCCGTTGAAAACGGGTTATAGAGCTGAATTTTTCTTTCACTCAGCAGCCGGGAGAAGTCCCCCGCGCGCTCCTCCGGCGTTATAACGCTGATGAACCCGACGTTAGGCGGGGTGCTGAAACGCAGCCCCTGGTAGTCACCGAAAAAGAAAAGTTTGTCTTTCTTTATAGGCCCTCCGGCAGAGCCGCCGAACATGTTCCAATGCAGGCCTCCTCCTCGGGGCGACCCCTGCCAGTTGTTGGCCCAGCTATTGGCGTTCAGGCAGAAGCCCGAATCTCCTCCGTGGCAGTTGCGGAAGAATTCGAAAAGCGTCCCATGCAATTCGTTGGTGCCCGACTTAATGGTTGTGCTGATAATGGCTCCCTGGAAGTTTCCGAACTCGGCGGACGCGTTGTTGGTGATCATGTTGAACTCTTGTATCGCATCCGGGCTGGGCGTGTAGCCCACCAGGTTGTCGGAAACCTGATTATTATCGACGCCATCGAGCAAAAAGTTGTTGGATTGCTCGCGGTTGCCGTTCACGTAAGGCCGCCCTCCGTTGCCTGTAGTCAGGGGCGAGGTCATCGAAGAGGGATCGGGATGTGTCGTGCCTGGAGCAAGCAGCGTTAACTGGACATAATTGCGTGTGGCCAAGGGAAGCTGTTCATTCGTCTTGGAACCAATCACTGTGCTCAATTGTGTGGTTTCTGACTGAAGAAGCGGCGCCGCACCAGTCACCTCGATGGTCTCGGTGACCTGTCCGACCTTCATCTGGAAATCCACGCGGGCAGTCTGGTTGAGCTCTAGCTGCACGGGGGGATGGATGGCGGTCTGAAATCCCTTGGCTTCCACCTTGATCTCGTAGCTACCGACTGGAACGCGTGGAAGGTTGTAAAAGCCAAGCGCGTTGGTTTCCGTAGTCCAGGTTGTCCCACGAGCCACGTCCTTGGCCGTGACCGCGGCATTGCCGATCGGGGCGTCGGAGGGATCCGTCACCTTCCCGGTAATGGCGGCGGTTACCTGCTGAGCTAATGCTTGTTGAGGTAAGCCTACGCCGACGACCCACACGGCGAGTATCAGGCATAAGCCGAACGTTCGACCTTGGAGGTGCATATGGACTCCTTTCGCACAGAACGGTACCACTGCGCTCCAGTGGAACCTCTTTTCCCGATGACCAGGACTGCAGGTTTTCAGCTCGCAGCGTATGCCCGTTTGTGCCGCGTGTCAAGCGCCCAATTGCGAAGCCTGTCGTTCTTTAGTTCTCCGGTCGAATTAACGGTTTAGTTGTCCGGTCCAGGCTACGGGCTTTACAAAGCCGTCGAAGCCATGTCGAAGTTCTTCATTGCCGCTTTCTTTTCATGAACCAACAATACGGCCGCATTCCGGAAGTCACGAAAAGGCAAGAGCGAGAATGAGAAGCCCTCCGAAGACAATCGCGTGCATGAGTTCGCGTTTCCCCAACGCACGGATCGCCAGCGGCTTGAACGCCGAGAAAAACCAGGCAAAACCGCGCCACAAAACCGGCAGAAACGCCATTGCGGCATACCAACTCAAGGCGCGGCTCGCGCAACCGGCAACCAGAAATGCGATCAGTATGACTTGGGCCATTATAAAATTCCGGCCGAGAGTGAACTTCTCCGCGCGACTCATGGCATGCGCCCCCCGGATACGGAGTTGTACGAAGTGAATCTGGTTGGCGGCGAAAGCAAGGTTCAACAACCAAAGCGACCAGGCCTCGCCATTCAGATGGCCAGTAACGACGGAATACGATGCGGGCGCGACCGCTGTCAAACCAGCCGCGCCGATGATCTGCGCCACCGTCCGAGCTTTCCGCCAAATCTGCCTGATGATTGCCTGCGCGACGAATGCTGCGGCCGATATCGTTCCGATCCAAAGCAATCCGCGATTCCGCCAGCCCCAGAATAGCCAGAACA
>QHXU01000224.1 GCA_003223065.1 Acidobacteriota bacterium
CGGCCGGAGCCGAGAAGTTATACACCCCAGCCGGGCTTTACGCCGCAGTCGAGAGGCTACAACGCGCCACCGCCGCCCCGGAGTTACACTCCGCAGCAGCCGGTCCGGATCAGCCCGCCGATTATTCAGAATCGCGGCGGCGGCGGTGGATATAGCCGTCCGGATTCCCACGGTGGATTCGGTGGCGCCCACGCCGGTGGCGGCGGGGGCGGTGGGGGCGGCTCGCGGGGCAGTGGCGGCGGTGGTGGCGGCTCGCATGGTGGTGGCGGCGGTTCGCATGGCGGTGGTGGCGGCGGCTCGCGGGGCGGGCACGGGCGGTAACACAAATCCAGAATTTTCTTCTTCCCTCGTGTGGCCCGGCGGGGCGCAATGCTCCACCGGGCCTTTTTTTCACCATAGAATTATGAATGATGGTCACCGATACGCAGCGTCGCGAGCTTGCCGATACCGGCTACACCGTACTCGAAGACTACATGGGCCAAGCGATGCTCGACCGGATGCGCGCCCGCGTGGACCAGTTGTTCGCCGAAGAGGGGGAGTCCGCCGGGAGCGAGTTCCGGCGCGAGGAAAATGCTCGCCGTCTGGCGAACCTTGTAGATAAGGGCGAAGTGTTCTGCGAGGCCATAGGGCGGCCAGAAATCCTGGAGCTGGTTGAGTCCGTGTTGGGACCGGAGTTCAAACTCAGCAGCCTGAATGTACGGTCGGCGAATGCCGATTCCTCGAGCCTCCAGCCGTTCCACGTCGACATGGGTCTGCTGCCGGACGAGAAAGGATATGCGGTCTGCAACTGTGTTTGGATGCTCGACGATTTCACGCCCGAGAACGGTTCTCTGCGGGTCATTCCGGGCTCGCACCTCTGGGGGCGTAAGCCCCAGGATGTGCTCCCGGATGTTTACGCCACGCACCCCGACGAAATCCTCGTAACGGGGCGAGCCGGCACGGTCGCCGTGATGAACGCCCATCTCTGGCACGGCGGCACCGCGAACCGGACGCGACGCGAGCGCCGGGCGCTCCACGCCTTTTATTGCCGCCGCGACATCCCGCAGCAGCAGTATCAGAAGCGGCTGCTTCGGCGCGAAACGCAGGCCGGCCTGAACGGGGAACTGCGGCGGCTCCTGGCGCTCGATGATGCGCTGAATGACGAGTTAAGCGCCGCAGGTAGCGGCCAAAGCGGCTTTCTGCGTTAGTTTACATAATACCTGTTATCAGAAGTACCCTAGGGAGGCGAGGCATGGAATATCGAATGGATCGAAGCTTACCGCAGCAGCGCTGCGCGCACCTCGCGCGCCACGGCCCCGGCACTCGACACCCGCAGTACTTCGAATCCTGCCGCTTCTGCGGACGCCACTCCAGCATCCGAATCCTCGATCACCAACGGCTGCCGGCAGCCCAGCAGCGCAGCGGCGCGTAGATACGGGTCCGGCGCCGGCTTCAAGTTCGGCACCTCTTTTCCGCAGACAAGGGTTTGAAAACACGGGCGGATACCGGCACGCTCGATGGACGGCTCAATCTCCAATCTGCCGCTTGAAGAAACCACCGCCAACTTGTAATAAGAAGATAGATCATGTATCAGAAGCAAAGTATCTGACAAGAACGGCGGCGTCTGCTCGAGCCGCATCCGGAACAGCTCCTGCTTGCGAAGGTATTCCGGCCAGATCTCATCAAACGGGATTGGCGGTATACGCTCCGCCGCCAGACGCTCGACCATCAAGCGGTCCGAAACACCAATGCATTGCTTTTGGTAAAAGCCCCAATCCAGTTGAATCCCGAAAGGCTTTAGAACTTCGCACCAGCACCCGTAGTGTACCGGCTCGGTATCGGCCAGCACACCGTCAAAGTCGAACAGCAGAGCGTCCCAGCGCAAACGTTGGCCGCTCAACTGGGAAACCGGACGCTGCGCATCATCTCGTCGTAGACGCGCTGCACATCGCCCCATTCGCTACGCGGCGAAATGAAGATCATGTAAAATAGCCCGTCCGGCCGGGAAACCGTGACGAGCATATCCACCTCGGTCTCCCCTCGATACGGCGATTGCGATTCGAGCGGTGTCAGCACACCCTGCTGTCCTCCGATCTGCACCGTACGCTGCGCCTCCGTGCTACGTTTCATGCCCGGATTGCCCTGCTGTATCTGCCGGATCAGATTTTCGGTTGCCGCCCGGCTGTCGGCGGATTCAGTCTGCGGAAAATAGAAGCTGACAATCACGCCGTAGCCGATCTGCGTCTGCCCGTTCTGGCCGTCCACAAGCGCTTCCTTCGGCGCGATTGTAACCATGGACGAATCCTGCTCTCCGAAGATCTGCCAGTTGTCGGGATAACTGAGAGAAAACGATTTGCCCTGATATTGCCGGAAGTGCGACGAAGGCCGGATCGAAGGCGGAGGCGCAGTGGACACGCCGCCCTGCGTTGTGGCTTTGGGAGGAGGCGGCGGCAGCTTCGCCACGATCGCTTTCACCCGCGGCAGCGCGGCCGGATCCGTCTCGCTGTACGATGTCTTCGGCAGGTAGCGAATCTCGTCCTCGACGGCCTTCACCCGATTGCCGGGCGAGGGATGGTCCGAAAGCCAGGAAGCCAGCAAGCTGTTTCCTTTGCTGCCCTCCGATTCCAGCTTCTGGAAAAAGCGCGCCATTTCGATCGGGTTGTAGCCCGTATCGTTCATGATAAGTGCGCCGTTCGCGTCGGCTTCGCTCTCGGCCGTGCGCGAATATTTCAGCAGCACCGACTCGGCCCCCAGGTTGATGCCAAGCCGCGCCAGCGATCCGAGCATCGAGTTGTTGCCGATCACCGCTCCCGCGATCGCCGCCGGCAACTCGATGAAATTCGCTTTCGAGGCCTGGTGCGTTCCGTGCCGGAGCGCCACGTGCGACATTTCGTGCGCCAGCACGCCGGCCAGTTGCGACTCGTTATCCACCGCCCCTAGCAACCCCGTATTCACGTAAATCGGCCCGCCGGGCAGCGCAAATGCGTTAATACTCTTGTCGTTGATTACGGAAAAACGAAACGGAAACGTGCCCGCATGTTTTGAACGCGCCAGGCGCGAGCCGATGCGCGTCAGATATCCCGTCAGCTCTTCATTGTGGACCACGGGCATGGACTTCTCCACTTGAGCTGCGGCTTCCTTCCCCATTTGAACGTCCTGCTGTGGCGAGAATAAATTGAATCCTGGCTTTGGTTCCTTGAACTGCGCGGCCAGCTGCAGGGCGCCGATAAACATCATGGCATACCACCGCATTGTCATTCGTCACCTCACGCTATAATTTTCTCATGATCAAACCCACCGATAAAATCTGGCACAATGGGCGGCTTATTGACTGGAACGATGCAAAGATCCATGTGCTGTCGCACGTGACCAGTTACGGAAGTTCGGTGTTCGAGGGCATTCGTTGCTACGCGACCACGTCCGGCCCCGCAGTTTTCCGCATCCGCGAGCACACCCGCCGTCTTCATGACTCAGCCAAGATTTATCGGATCGATATTCCTTATTCAATCGACGAGCTTTGCGCAGCGATGCTCGAACTGGTCCGCGTCAATAAGCTTGAGTCCTGTTACTTGCGCCCGCTGGTGATCCGCGGCTACGGCAACGTCAGCGTTATGCCAACCAAGGACAACCCGATCGAAACCTACGTCGCCTGCTGGGAGTGGGGCAAGTACCTGGGCGAAGAGGGCTTGGAGAACGGCGTCGACGTGTGTGTTTCGAGCTGGACGCGCATGGCCCCGAATACGCTCCCGGCGCTCTCGAAAGCCGGCGCCAACTATATGAACTCGCAACTGGTGCGGATGGAAGCCGCCATTAACGGCTACGCCGAAGGCATAGCGCTCGATTCTAACGGTTACGTGAGCGAGGGCTCGGGCGAGAATCTCTTCCTGGTTCGTGACGGCAAAATTCTGACGCCGCCACTGGGTGCGAGCGTGCTGCCCGGCATTACGCGCGATACGGTGATCCAGCTCGCGCAGGATCTGAACATTCCGCTGGCCGAAGGCCTGATCCCTCGCGAGATGTTGTACATCGCCGACGAGTTGTTCTTCTCAGGCACCGCAGCCGAGATCACGCCCATCCGTTCGGTTGACCGCATCACCGTAGGAAAGGGAAAAAGGGGCCCCATCACCGAAAAGCTGCAACGCGAGTTCTTCGGCATCGTGGAGGGACGGACGCCGGATCGTTTCGGCTGGCTAACACCAGTTACGCAACCCGTTGGGGCCCGCTAGTTAACGTCGGAGCAGAATCGATTCCGCGGGAACCGAGCTCGTGGCCACCTCCCCCGAGACTGACACACTGGCCCGGCTCCCAGCAGAAATCTGTATTGTTTTTAGCAGGGATTGGGCGCGCTTGACTAGAGCCATCTTGGGGTTTTCAACAATTCTTTCCCGCGCTCTTGCGCGAAGTTAGCCGCCTTTTCTGTGACTATGTTGTGCAAAAACCAGCGGCCTCATGAAATGTAGCGGACGAAACGCGATCACTGGCGAGCAAGTCGTGCTCGAGTTCGACGAGGTCATTAACCACGTCGATCCATTGCTTAATCCCGAAGACGCCGCGGCGTGGCTTGCGCCAGGATTTGTCGACATCCAAGTCAATGGATTTGCAGGCGTTGACTACAACTCACCCACCGCATCGCACGAAGAGATCGCCCGCTCCATTCGTGTTTTGTTTTCTCCCGGCGTTACACGCTTCTTCCCGACGGTGATCACCGGCCCTCCCGATGGCATGTTGGGTGCGTTGCGCAATTTGGCTGTGGCACGCGAATCGCTCAAAGACGGCGCCGCAATGGAGGCCTTCCATGTCGAAGGGCCGCACATTTCTCCGGAAGACGGACCGCGAGGCGCGCATCCGGCACGATGGGTGCGCCCGCCCGACCTCGAGGAATACCGCCGCTGGCAAGAAGCCGCGGGCGGCCACGTCCGCCTGGTGACCCTTTCCCCCGAATGGCCCGATGCGACGCGCTATATCGAGCAGCTTTCCCGCGAGGGGGTCGTGACCAGCATCGGCCACACTCGGGCGACCTCGCAACAGATTCGCGACGCGGTCAGCGCCGGAGCCACGCTTTCGACGCACTTGGGCAACGGAGCCCACTCCGTGCTCCCTCGCCATCCCAACTACATCTGGGAACAGCTCGCGGAAGATCGCCTGGCCGCCAGCTTCATCGTGGACGGGATCCATCTACCGGATTCGTTCCTGCGCGTCGCTCTGCGCGCAAAGGGTATCGAGCGCAGCGTACTTATCACGGATGCCGTCATGCCGGCCATGTGCCCCCCGGGCCCGTACACTCTGGGCGAGGTGGAGGTCGAACTGAAAGAGGACCAGCGTGTCGTGTTGCGCGGCGGAACGCGGTTGGCGGGCTCCAGCCTGCGCATGGACCGGGGCGTCGAGCAACTGATGCGGCTTGCGGGCTTGAGTCTCCCGGAGGCGATCACTATGGCGACCACCAACCCGGCGCGGGTCGGCCGTCTCCCCGGGCGATTTCGCGCCCTGAGGACGGGCGAGCGCGCCGACCTGGTCCGCTTCGCTCTGGATCATGGCCGCATCCAGGTGCTCGAAACCTTTCTCAGGGGCGAACGAGTCTTTAAGCTATAATCCAAGCGTGGTCGGAAGCCGTGTCGGAGCGTCCAGCCAGATCCCGGTGGAAAAGCTCCTTGAATCGGCCCCTGACGCTATCGTTATTACGGATAGCGCCGGGCGGCTCCTGCTGGTCAATTCTCAAACCGAAAAGCTTTTCGGCTATTCGCGGGACGAACTGCTAGGCCGGAACGTTGAAGTCCTGCTGCCTGAGCGTTTTCGGCGCAACCATGTTAAGCACCGCGCAAACTACATTGCCGACCCGCGGGTCCGCCCGATGGGTGTTGGACTCGACTTGTTCGGCCTCCGGCGCGACGGCACCGAATTTCCCGTCGAGATCAGCCTCAGCCCCGTCGAAAGCGAAGGCAGCACGGTGGTCATTACGGCCATCCGGGACATTAGCAATCGAAAGCTTGCGGAACAAAAGTTTCGTGGCTTGCTCGAAGCCGCTCCGGATGCCATGGTGGTGGTGAATCGAGATGGCGAGATCGTCCTGGTCAATGCGCAAGTGGAGACGTTGTTTGGCTACCGGCGGGAAGAGTTGTTGGGGCGGCGGATTGAGATGCTCGTGCCAGAGCGCTTCCGTGGCGGCCATCCAGGACACCGAACCAGCTTCTTTAGTGATCCGCGAGTGCGGCCCATGGGAGCCGGTCTGGAACTTTTTGGATTACACAAGAACGGGCGTGAGTTCCCTGTCGAGATCAGCCTCAGTCCCTTGGAGACGGAAGAAGGAATCCTGGTTTCGAGCGCCATTCGCGACATCACCGATCGCAAACTT
>QHXU01000225.1 GCA_003223065.1 Acidobacteriota bacterium
GATCTGGAGTGTTTCCTCCACGACCTTACGACTGCCTCCCGGGTCTCCCGTCCTAATGGCATCGAGAATTCTCTGGTGCTTTTCGGCGCCGCGCACCAACTGTTGCACATCCCGCCGGGTTCTCATCAAATAGAAAGCAAACAGCGGGGTGACAAGGCTTTCCAGCAGTTTTACAAGGACGCGGTTACGGGACAAGGCCCACATTTCGCGATGAAACCTCAGATCGTTTTCGAAAAAGCTGTCGAGGTCGCCGGCATGAGCGGCTTCCTTCATTTCGTCCACGCAACGCTGCATCTCTTGGAGTTCGGTGGGCGTGGTGTTAGCTTGTGCCAGCTCGGCAGCCAGACCTTCCAAAGCGATTCGGACTCGATAGATCTGCTCCGTATCTTCCTTGCTAAACTCGGTAACGTACGCGCCCTTATTTGGTATTCGGGCGACGAATCCCTGCTTTTCAAGCTCGAACAAGGCTTCACGGACGCAGGTTGTACCAACTCCTAACTGCTTCGCCACCCTGAGTTCGACGATTCGCTCCCCTGCTTGGAGTTGTCCCGACATCATGGCTTCTTTGATCAGCCCAGCGACCTGATCCTTCATCATTAACGGCTCTAGCAGACTGTTATTCGCGAAGATATTCGTCATGCGCATTCCTCCTGCACAGCTAAGCGGGCTGCGTCTTCTAGCCGGACCAGCCGCTGGCACAGGCTGCGGTCGACTCCGCCTCTTTTGGCTATTGACAACGATTGACATCCCATCGTACGATTCCCTAAGCATTACATTATACATTATGGAATGCAGGGATGCTAGTCTTTTCTAGGGCATCGCCCCACACCACTCCGACGCGCCGGCGATTCCTCCATCTCCCGGGGCTTACGGGCCCGAGCCTTGCCTGGTTTTCTCCATCCTGGATGCAACGGGTATCATCTTCAAGCCGGGTCGGTCAACAGGCGGCACCAGCCAAGATCACGGTTGACGTCGATGCGCGCGTTTCCACAATCGACCGCAAGATTTACGGACACTTCACCGAGCACTTCGGACGATGCATCTACGGAGGAATATTCGAAGAGGGTTCCTCTTTGTCGGACGAACAAGGATATCGGAAGGACGTATTAGATGTTGCTCGCCAGTTGCGAGTCCCCGTTTTACGGTGGCCCGGCGGCAACTTTGCTGCTTCCTATCACTGGAGCGACGGAATCGGGCCAAAGGATCAGCGCCCCAGAAAGTTTGATCCGGCGTGGTTTGCGGAGGAAAGCAATCACTTCGGAACTGACGAGTACATCGCGTACTGCCGTAAATTGGGCGCCGAGCCCTATGTCTGCGTCAACATGGGCACCGGGACGATCGAAGAAGCGGCCGCATGGGTAGAGTATTGCAACGGGACAACCAATACACAATACGCCAATCTGCGGCGCAAATATGGAAATCCTGAACCGTACAATGTGAAGTACTGGGGCTTGGGGAATGAAGTATGGGGAGACTTCAATGCCGGCCGGAAAGGCGCTGGTGAGTACGCGCGGCAGGCTCTAGAACTCGCCAAGATGATGAAGTGGGTCGATCCCTCAATTAAACTGATCGCTTGCGGATCGTATGCCGCCAGCGATCTGGATTGGGATCGGCAGGTACTGGAAACCCTTTATGACGTCGCCGACTACATTTCTATGCACGTCTACGTCGGCGGTGACGACTACTACGGTTTGCTCGGAAGCGCACGGCTGTTCGAGGAGCGGATTCGGGCGCTGGATGGCGTGATCGGCGCCGTCCTTGGCAAGAACCGTACACCGCGATTCGTCTTCGGTTTTCCGCCCAGGAAGGATCGCATCCAGATCGCGGTCGATGAATGGAATATCTGGTACCGTGTCCGTAATGGCCGCGATCGCAATGTCACGTCCAAGCAGGAAGAGCGCTACAACCTCCGCGATGCCCTCTGGACGGCTTCGATCTTGAATCTGTTCCAGAGGTCTTCATCTACGGTAACGATGGCGAACCTGAATCAGCTCGTGAATGTCCTCGCCCCGATCATCACCAGCAAAGAAGGCTTGTTCCTGCAATCGATCTACTTTCCATTTCGTCTTTATGTGGAGCACTGCGGCAACATTGCGCTCGACACGCGTACGATTTCACCGACTTTTACAACGAACAGTCAAGCGGCCGTTACCTATAATGCACGCACGATGGCGGAGAACATTGTCCTTCCCTACCTGGATGCTCAGGCGACCGTGGATGACGACGCCCGGTTTGTGTCGCTTGCTGTGGTGAACCGCCATCGGGACCAAAACATCCGAACAACCATTCAAGTTCAAGGGAGTCCGGCGTTAGGACGCGAGGGGATGGTGTTCGAGATTAATGGAACATCGCCCGAAGCTGAGAACAGTTTTAACGGGCCTGAGAACGTGACGATCAAGAATCGCAAGGAGTCGATTTTTGGAAAGAGTTTCCAGTACGAGTTCCCTGCGCATTCGGTAAGTTTACTGAAGATGCAATTAAGCTCCGGTTAGCCGCAATCAGAATTCTGCGAGGAGGTCTGCCATGAAGCGATCGTCGATTCGTACCGAGTTGTTCGGAAGCCGTGCCGCGCGCCTGATTACTTGGGTGCTTTTCGCCGCTCTTTTCCTCACTTCGCTGGCGACTGCTCAAGTCTCTACCGGCACGATTGCCGGCGCCGTGCGAGATACTTCTGGGGCGGTGGTTCCCAGGGCCACCGTAACCCTCAAGTCCGTCCGCACGAACGTCAGCCGTACAGAAACCAGTAGCAATAGCGGCGACTTCAGCTTCCCGCAGCTGGACTTCGGCGAGTACGATCTGTCTGTGGAAGCACAGGGATTTGCGGTCTGGCAGCAAAGCAGTATTCGCCTGCATGTGGCAGAGACGTTGACCGTGAACCCGACGCTGTCGGTCGGCGCGCTCTCCGAAAAGGTCACCGTAACCGCGCCGGCCTTCGCGGTTACCACGCAGAGCACGGAAGTTGGCTCGCTGGTGACGCCGCAACAAATGACTGAGATCCCGCTGAACGGGCGTAACTTTCTTCAGCTTCTGACTCTCCAACCGGGTATGTCCGCGAGCCAGCAACTGGATACCCGCCAGACGGGAGCGCTAGGCGTGACGGCGATCTCGGCGCACGGCGCGCCGGATAACTTCAACATGTTTACGGTTGACGGTGTGAACAATGTAAGTCCCGACGGCGGCAACATTTTGATCACCTATCCGACAATCGACTCGATTGAAGAATTCCGCGTACAGACCAGCAATTACAGTCCTCAGTACGGTCAGGCAGCCGGAGCCCAGATCACGATGGTGACCAAATCCGGAACGAATAACTTTCACGGAACACTTTACGAATTCTTGCGCAACGACAAGCTGGATGCGAATGATTTCTTCCTCAACCAGGCGGGCAAGCCGAAACCCGAACTGCGATATAACAATTTCGGTTATACCGTGGGCGGCCCCATTCGCAAGGACAAAATTTTCTTCTTCTGGTCCGAAGAATGGCGCCGACAGCGTCGTGGTCTCTCGCGTGGCGCCCACGTGCCCTCAGCTCCCGAAAAGATCGGTGACTTCAGCCAGGACGCGGCACGCTATAATTTGGCGCAATGTTATACCAGTAGTCCCAATCCCGGTGCCGTCGGCGGGTTCGTGACCACGCAAGGCGGCTGTGGCACGTTCCCGAAAAATCCCAATACGGGCACCCTACTGGGATTCGTGGCCGCTGGGCAACCCCTGAATCCGGATCTGGCCAAGATCCCCGCGAGTCAATTGAGCCCGGCGGGACTGACCTTCCTGAAACTTTATCCAGACCCCACGGTCAACCCGTTCAGCGTGCGCAATTGGGTTGCCAGCCCGGTGGCTCCCGTCGATTCCCGCCAGGAGACACTTCGGTTGGATTACCAAATAACTCCGACCCTTTCAATCATGGCACGCGGCACGAACGATAACTGGAAGAACGACTCGCCCAGCTTCTCAAATCCGGCCGAGGGGCTTCTCTGGGGTGACGACATTTTCCCGAATGTCTCTTCCAATTGGTCTCAGCCCGGCAAGACCGGAGCCATCCGTCTGAGCAAGACATCGGCAAACATGGTAAATTCCTTTCAGTATTCGTATTCTACCGGCGGAGTGAAGATCGAACCGGGGACAGGTTATGCAGAATTGAGCAACCCGGCAAGAGCCGCCATCCCACTGTTCTTCCCGAAGTCCGGCGTGATTCCGCACACGACATATTGGTCATCCGCATATCAGCAACTGTTCCACAACGTACCTTACGAAAACCAATCCGAAGGCAACACGTGGCAGGACGACTTCTCGAAAGTCATTGGAACGCACACGATCATCGCAGGCGCTCTTTTCTCTTACAACAAGAAACGAAATCCGGTTGGAGGCAGCCTGGTGGCAGTACCGGGAGAGATTTACGGAGCCTCGGGGTTTGGAAATCAATTTGGCAGCACGGGCGCTGCGGCTGCGGACTTTCTTTTCAAGGGAATGGCGTTCAATTTTGACGAGAGCTCAGCCCAGTCGATCTTGAAAAATCGCTATCACGATTTCGAATGGTATCTCGGCGATACATGGAAAGTGCGGCCCAACCTCACAATCAATTACGGCTTCCGGTGGTCGTTCTTCCGGACACCCTACGCGGCCGACGACAATTTCGCTAACTTCGTGCCCAGTCTGTGGACACCTGCGAATGCCCGCAGCCCGCTGGACGGCTTAGCTTTTCCCGGCAAGGATGGCTACAACCGGGGCTTGGTGAATAATGTAAACACCAACGTCGCACCTCGCATCGGGATTGCTTGGGACCCGCACGGGGACGGTAAAATGGCCATACGCGCGGGATTCGGACAGTCCTACCATCGCACCGAGATCGGGCAGCAGGTTCAGCTGATGGGATTGAATCCGCCTTTCGTTCAAACGCTCGCCGGCCGTATGCTTCTGGACCCCGTGAATGGCCAGGCATTCGGATACGATAACTCTGGCAACCCCATCTCAACTTCACAAGCGGGAGTAGGGTTCCCCAGTAAGGGAATCGATCCTAATATGAAAACTCCGTACGGGCTTCAATGGAATTTTGCCATTGAGCGGCAGTTGTTCCGTAACCAGGTACTGACAGTCTCCTATGTTGGAAGCCGCGCCGTGCATGAGCCTTATCCCACCGATATCAACCAGGTTCCAGCCGCGTCGCGGGCCCGTTGTGTAGCAGCCCTCATCAGTTTCGCCGGTTGTGGCGCACTCCGCCCGTACGGGTCCGGTGTAATCGGGAACAACTATATCTGGTATCAAAACTGGAGTGGCAACTCGAGCTATCATGGCTTGCTGAGCCAGTTCAAGAGCCAGTTCGGGCGCGGTTCACAAGTGCAGTTAAGCTACACTTGGTCTAAGCAAATCGGTGACATCGGCTTGGTGGACTACGGATCGTCATCGAGCGTCGGCGCCTGGCAGACGGATCTGAACAATCCTCGTCTCGACCGTGGACCCTCGGTTTTCGACCGGCCGCACATCTTCGTTGCGAACTACATTTATCACTTGCCCATGTTGAGCTCGTGGCAGCCGGTGGCTCGCAGCATTCTGGGACAATGGGAGGTATCGGGCGTCGTAAACATATCTTCCGGCCCTGCGTTCACAGTCTTGTCGCAGCCGAATATTGATTACTCGGGTGTAGGCTTTAGCCTGATACGCCCTGATCTCGCCGCGGGAGCGAGCACAGAAGGTCCTAAGACCGTGACTCAGTGGTTCAACACGAGCGCCTTTACATTGGCTAATCACGTGGTTGGGACGCCAGGCAATGCCGGAAGAGGCATTGTAAGAGGACCAGCGACGGACAATGCCGACTTCTCGGCCATGAAGAACTGGCAAATCCCCTGGTTCAAATCGGGCGACAATGCACGTGTACAATTTCGCGGGGAGTTCTTCAATATCTTCAACCACACCCAACCGTTGAACTTGAACACCAGCATGGGAGCGTTCAATATTCAGTTTGACAACCCGGCCAACCCGACGCGCGTCGTCTCCTACTCGGTAAATCCAGCGTTTGGAGCGGTCACGAGGATGCGGGCTCCCCGAGAATTAGAGTTTGGGCTCAAGTTGATCTGGTAAGAGTCAGGCTTTGTCGCCGGACCGGGCGGCAGGAAATTCTCCAGTGTGCAACGAAGGGATTTTGTAAAAGTCATCTCCGCCGCCGCTCAGGTGTTGCCTCTCGTGGCCGGGCCTGAACCGCAATCAAGAGGAGGAGGCGCCACTCCCGCTCCGCAGGTCACTGCGGGAGGCGCAGATCGCCCATTCTACGAAACCTGCTATCGCGGCTTCGTAATTGATCTGGCATCACCGGATCCACCCATCGTCCCGTTGGATCGCCTCGACCAGCAACAGATCAACGAGTA
>QHXU01000226.1:0-6569 GCA_003223065.1 Acidobacteriota bacterium
CATGAAGTTTGCCGGAAACGACAGCGTCATCTGCGCCCGCGCCAGCGTCACGCTGCCATCCTCGAGCGGTTGGCGCAACTGCTCGAGCACGTTGCGAGGGAACTCCGGCACTCATCCAGAAACAACACGCCGTTGTGCGCAAGGCTTACCTCTCCCGGACGAGGCATGCCCGATCCACCACCGATCAATCCGGCGTCCGACACCGAATGATGCGGCGCGCGGAAGGGCCGCTCTGTCATCAGTCCCAAGCCGCTCGCCAGCACGCCCGCCACGCTATGCACCTGGGTCGTTTCCAGCGCCTCCGGAAATGTCAGCGGCGGCAGAACAACCGGGAGACGCTTGGCCAGCATCGTCTTTCCGGATCCCGGTGGTCCCACGAGAAGCACGTTGTGGCCGCCCGCCGCGGCCACTTCGAGCGCGCGCTTGGCGGTGGTTTGGCCGCGCACGTCGCGAAAGTCCAGGCTCGATGAGGGCTCGGCCTTGTCAGCGTGCCCGTTCACCGCGTGCGGCGCGAAATCTTCCGGCCGCTGCAGAAAGCGGACCACTTCGGTCAAGTGCCGCATTCCGAATACGTGAGTGCCTGCCACGGCTGCTTCCGCCGCATTGTCCGCCGGGACCACGAGCTTCGGAATGCCCTGTTTGCGAGCGCAGGCGGCGATTGAAAGCGCGCCGCGTATGGGCCGGATCGCGCCGTCCAGTGACAACTCCCCTACCAGCAGATGCTCGTCGGTCGACCCCACTGTGCCCATCGCGCCCAGAATGCCCAGCGCCATCGGCAGGTCGAAACCCGCGCCCTCCTTGCGAACGTTGGCCGGCGCCAGGTTGATGGTCACTCCCTTGCTCGGATAGCCGAAGCCGGAATTGATGAGCGCGCTCTTGATGCGCTCCCTGCTCTCGCGCACCGCCGTGTCCGGCATCCCCACCGTGATGAAATCGCGGTTCGCGCTGGGGTACATGTCGACCTCGACATCGATCAGGTGCGCATCAATGCCATAGACGGCGGCCGAGCGCGTCCGGAACAGAGCCATGTATGACTAGTGGTTTCAGCCCCGGATTTTTCGCAGGGTTATTGAACCTGAAACTTGTGACGCGATTCCCAGGATTGGTTTCCGATCTTGTCCCGCACGGTGAGCACCAAAGTGTAGGATCCCTTGGACACGTTCTTGTCCAGGCTCAGGCTGAGAGCGCCGGGCACGTAGCGCTGCGGATAGAAGGACTCGTTGGAGTCCGCGGCCGCGTCCGGTTGCGAAGACTTCTGCTCGCCGGCGGCATCGAGCACTGCCAAACCGTACTCCACCGAAAAGCGATTGTTTTCGCCGAACTTGTAGCCCGTGATATCGAAGCGCGCCCACAGCATGTCGCCGGGACGGTAAGCCGCGAACGCCAGACCCGCCTGATCATCCTCGTTCCGCAGGAAGCGGAAATTTCGCACCACGAGAGTGTCGCTCGGCTCGACTTCGTGGCCCCGCACCCGTAACTCGAGTGCTGAGCCTACCTCCGTCTGGGCCAGTTCGTCCTTCACTTTCACCGAAATCCGATAGACACCGCCCACGGCGTACGGCGGCACCACGAATGTCGAAAGGAACTTCGGCATCCAGTTTTTGTCCTGCGGGGAGATATTTTCCGCGATGCTGCCGGCCCTTGGTTTTTCGACCAGGACGCCCGCGGGATCCACCACGCGCATCTCCCAGGAGATCTTCACATTCTGGTCTTCCTCTTTTTTTTCGATCTGATAGCCTGTGACGCGGCAACTAAAATAAACGGTCTCGCCGGGAAGGAAAATGTGATCGGGCGGAAGGACGGGGCCGTCTTCAAACTGGTGCAGCGCTATCCGCTCGACCGTGAGTTGTTTCGGAGCACCCAGCAGGACTGTGGCGCAAAGGAATGCTAACCCAATACGTACTGAGCAAACCACGGCCGACATTACTTCACCGGCATACCCGGCAGGGGCGATGCCACGCTCGTATCAATATCCATACGCAGAGGGATCTCCACCCAGGCGTACTTCTCCCCAACCGGCCCCGCGCCATCGGTTAGGCGCAGCCGGTAGGATGTCAGCGGCACATCGAAGAGCAGGCGGCCCTGCTGCGTCTGTGCCGGGTTCAACGTGCGCAACAAACCAAACCAGTTGTCGATGCCTTCACCGCTGTCGGATTCGCGGAAAGTCTCACCGTTATTGCCCTCCAGCGTCAGCAGAGGGATCGAAACGTCCCTGCCGCCGCTGTTGGTCACCGAAATCGTTATCAGGAGAAACCGTTGCTGCGGAACCCGGATCCTGAACATGTCACCCAATTGACTTCGCCACACCGTTTCGACGACATTGTATGTAAGCGTCCCTACGGTAACTCTCTCACCCATCTGATAATTGATGCGCAGTGAGTTCTGCCTGTTGCAGCCAACGAGGAGGAGCGAGATTACCGGCAAAAGGAGCGGTGCCCATCGCGACATGATGATCCTCCAACAATCTAGCTGGTATTCGCGCCGAAGGCAAATCCAAACCGTTCTTTTAGCGGGCCTGATCGGCGTGCTGGCGGGAGTACTGCCGGCACGCGCGTTCCAGTCTGAGCACCCCCTTTCCGGACGCCGCATCGCTCCGGTCATGGGCGCGGGCGGGGCGGATTGGCTGGAGCGCAAAGAGCGCGACATGGAAGAAAATCCCGAGGCCGCCCTCGATGCGATCGGAATCAGGAAGGGAATGACCGTGGCGGATGTCGGCGCCGGCACCGGCTACATGACGCTGCGGATGGCGAAACGCGTGGGACCTTCGGGCAAGGTTTGGGCCAAAGATATCCAGCCGGAGATGCTGCGCAGAGTGCGGCGGAACGCGGCCAAGGAAAAGCTTTCGAATGTCGAAACCGTGCTCGGCACAGAGAGCGATCCCAAGCTGCCCGCCGGACAGATGGACGTCATTCTCCTGGCCGACGTTTACCACGAGTTTTCGCAACCGCAAAAGATGTTGCAGCGAATGCGCGAGGCGTTGAAGCCCACCGGCCGGCTGGTGCTGCTCGAATATCGTAAAGAGGATCCCTCCATTCCCATCCGGCCGGAGCACAAGATGAGCGTCCAGGAAGTACAGATTGAGGTCGAAGCGGAGGGGTTTCACCTTGAACAGGTGACTGAATCGCTGCCCCGCCAGCACATTTTTATTTTCACGAAGCCAACTATTCACTGACCGGGGACGAGCGGTTTCCTGTAGACTGAGGTGGTTTGCACGGCACGGAATCCGCGGCAATTCGCCTCGATAACGTCACCAAACGCTTTGCCGCATATACGGCGATCCAGGGGATCGACCTCGAAGTCCGCGCCGGAGCTTTCGTCTCGGTTGTCGGCCCCAGCGGCTGCGGAAAATCGACTCTGCTCAACCTCGCCGCCGGCTTGATCGCGCCGAGTGAAGGCGCCGTGTTCGTGTTCGGCCAGAGCCTGTATGGGCTCAACCGGCGCGCGGGCTTCATGTTCCAGCAGGACGCCCTGCTTGCCTGGAAAACCGTGCTGGGAAACATCGCGGCCGGCCTGCGATTTCGCGGGGTACACGCCCGTGAGGCTGAAGCGCGGGCGCGGGAGTGGATCGCGCGCGTCGGGTTGCGGGGCTTTTCTGATGCTTTCCCATCGCAACTGAGCGGCGGGATGCGCAAGCGCGTCGCGATGGCCCAGAGCTGGATCGTAGACCCGGACATTCTGTTGATGGATGAGCCGTTCAGCGCGCTCGATGTTCACACCCGTCTGCGCATGGAAAGCGAGCTGCTGGAACTCTGGACCGCCTCGCCCAAAACTGTTTTGTTCGTCACACATGATTTGGAAGAAGCTTTGGCGCTGGCCGATGAAGTGGTCGTCCTCTCGGCTGGCCCGGCGAGCCGCGTCGTGAATCGTTACGGCATCGACCTGCCGCGGCCGCGGCACCTGATCGACATCCGCACGGAGCCTCGTTTCGCCGACCTGTATCGCCACATTTGGGCGCAGCTCAAGGAAGAGGTGCTCAGGAGCTATGAACGAGCGAGCTAGCCGGCGGCTGCCGATCGCGGTGTGGCAGGCGTTGCTGGGCGCGGCTTTGCTGGGCTCGTGGCAGGCGCTGGTGAACGCGGGCAAGCTCGACAAGTTCTTCTTCAGCCGCCCGAGCGATGTGGCCGCGCGCATTGTCGAATGGCTGAAGACAGGATTCATCTGGCCGCATCTCGCGGTCACGCTAGAAGAGGCGGCTCTGGCGTTCACCATCGGTGCCGCGTCGGGTGTGGTGTGCGGCTTCGGCCTGGCAAGGGCTCCGCGGCTGGGTGCGCTGGTCGATCCCTACATACGTCTGCTGAACGCGCTGCCGCGGGTCGTGCTGGCGCCGATATTCCTGTTGTGGTTCGGGCTCGGGATCTGGTCCAAGATCGCCTTGGGAGTGACGGTTGTTTTCTTCATCGTGTTCTTCAACACGCATCAAGGTGTGCGCGACGTCGATCCGGTCGTAGTGAACAACGCCCGCATGCTGGGTGCGTCGGAGTGGCAACTGGTGCGCCACGTGTTGATCCCCAGCGCGCTCACCTGGGTCTTTTCGAGCCTGCACATAAGCATCGGCTTCGCGATGATCGCGGTCGTGGTCGGCGAGTACCTTGGCTCAGCTCGCGGCGTAGGCTACCTGATCTCGCAGGCGGAAGGCGTGTTTGACACTACGGGCGTGTTCGCCGGGATGGCAGTCCTGAGCGCCGTGGTGCTGCTGGTAGGCTGGGGCGTGAACCGGTTGGAGCGGTGGCTGTTGAGGTGGAAGGCGTGAAGGGGTTCCTCTTCGCCGCCTGCATGCTGATGCTGGGCTGTGGAAGCCGGCCCGGCGCCGAGGTGCGGCTGGCGCTTCAGCCGCCTTCGACCAACAACTATCCGAGCCACATGGCGCAGTGGCTCGGCTTTTATGAACAGGAAGGGCTGCACGTCACGATCTCACAAATCGCCGGTGCATCGAAGGTACTCGAGGCGGTGCTCGGCGCGAGCGCGGACGCCGGTGGCGGCGTTTATGAGCAAACGATTCAGATGGCGGCGGAGGGCCGGGACATCGTGAGTTTCGTTTCGATGCAGCGCTCGCCCAACTTCGCGCTGGTGGCCGCTCCCGGGAAGGGAATCAACAGCGTGGCAGCTTTGCGAGGCAAAACCGCCGGTGTTTCTTCGGTGGGCTCGCCGTCCCAATTCTATTTGAATCACCTGTTGCGCGCCGCCGGCATGCAGCCCGGCGAGCTCAGCACCGCCAGCATCGGCATGGCCGCAACGGCGATGGTAACGTTGGAGCGCGGGCAGGTGGATGCGGCCATTCTATTCGGCAGCGCAATCACGGCCCTTCGAGCGCGGCGGCCGGATTTGGTAGTGCTGGCCGATACCCGCACACCGGAGGGGTTGAGGGCGGTGTTCGGCGTCGACGACTATCCGTCATCGTGCCTGTTGGCCCGCGGTGAGTGGCTGCGCGCGAATCCTGCGACGGCGCGGCGCATGACGCGCGCGTTGCTGCGTTCGCTCGCCTGGATCCACGAGCACTCCGCGAATGAGATCCTGGCGCGCGTGCCGGCCGAGTTCCGAGTGGGGGACGCAGCCGCCGAGCTTGCGGCGATTCGAACTGCTAAGCCGATGTACTCCATCGACGGCCGGATCCGGCCGGAGAGCGCCGAAGCCGTGCGGCGGGTGCTCGCAGGCTCGCTCGAGAGTGTGCGCGCAGCACACATTGAACTCGCCAGGACCTATACCAACGAATTCCTGCCCTAGGTTCCCCGCGGCCCAGCTCACTTCTCCTTTTTCTTTCCACTGAGCAGGCTATCCAGAAGGCTGCCGGCCGCCTTGCCGATGTCGCTGTTCCCCGTCACGCCCTTCAGCTTTTCCGAGGCGATTCCCCTCATGTCCGGTCTGAAGGATGGATTTTCGGAAGTGCCCTGGATCAAAAACGGAACGCTGGTGTCTCCCTTCTGGCCCAAGGCGGCCATCAGAGCTCCTGAAGTGTGGAGTGTCGCGCGCATCTTGAAATCCAAACTGTGGTTGGCGCTGATGATCCCGCCGCCCGAGAGCTCGCCGATGGTGGGCGCGACCAGCTTGATGTCATCGGCAGTTGTGCCTTCGGGGTTTACCCGCACGCTCGCACCGAGAGTCTGGATTTCGGTATTCGGTCCGCCTCTGATGCCCGCCAGTCTCTCAAGTGCCGCCAGCTTCGATCCAAGATCGAAACCGGCGAGACGGGCGTTGTCCAGACCGACAGTCCCCGCGGTGGTCAGCCGGTCGACCGGGCCCTCCATTATAAGGTTGGCGTGAGCGGTGCCCGCTTGAAGTGAAGACCCTGCGGGGAGCACGATGCCGAGGGCAGGCAGCAGCTGGGCGAGTTCCGGCACCGGCATGTTCGATCCCGAAAGCTTCATGTTGAGCAGAACGGAATCTCCACGCAGATTATAGGTTCCGCTGAGATTCGCTGTGGCCTTGCCGATTTGCATGTCTCCTCGTTCCAGCACGCCTGCGTGTGTCCGCAGATCCTGCTCGAGGACGAAGTTGAATTCCAGAGGCCGTTTCGCCGGAGTGCCGTTCTTGGCGAGCTTCAATTCTTCGCCCTTGAGCCGGCCGTTGACTTC
>QHXU01000226.1:6586-7098 GCA_003223065.1 Acidobacteriota bacterium
ATGGAAGCAAGACCGGCGATGCCGGAGGAAGGCTCGATGAACCCAGAGGCCACCAGGTTGAGGCGCGTCACGTTCAGGCTGGCCGCCACCGGCGTCATCGCCGCATCGGTCTGGTTTATGGGACCGGCCTTGCCCTTTAGCTTGATATCGCCCCCGCCGCCCACCTTCGCGGACAGCGAGAACGGAAAGACACTGGTGGCGGAGAAATCCTGCAGCTCTGCGCTCACCTTCTCGAGCGTTTGGGGTTTTGCGCGGCTGTTCACCTTCGCCAGCGATAGACGGCCATCGTTGATCTTGATCAGGCTGATGGAAAGGTCGAGGCCGGTCTTGCCTGAAGCCGGCGCCGGCGTGGGGTTCGTGGGGTGCTTCGTTCCGAAGCTTGAGAAATTCCACTCTCCGGCGGCGGTCTGAAGCAAAACGATCTCGGGCTGGTCGATGACGAGGGAGGTGACGTTCAGTTTTCGCGAAAAGATGAGCGGCCACAGTTCCACGCCAAGCTTCAATGATTTGGC
>QHXU01000227.1:0-1272 GCA_003223065.1 Acidobacteriota bacterium
CAGCCGAAGCATTTCGGACAAGGCTGGATCAGCGGCGTCCTTTCGGTGTTCTTCGGGGTGCTGGGATTGGGCGCGGTGTGCTGCTTTTTGTTTCCCTCCATCTTGACGATGCCGGAGCTGCGGACGCTATACCCGATTCCGTGGGTGCGCGCGCTGCTGCATACGGTGCTGGTGGCGGCATTCGTGTCCGGCGCGATCAGCGCGTCGCTGCGCTACAACAAAGCGCTCGGCGCGACGGGACTGGCGCTGGCGCTCGCGGCCTGGCTGCTGGGCGGGTCGCATGCGTCGTCGAGCGGCGAGGTTCACAACGGACCTTTCCTCGGACTGGACTGGCTGCTGCTGAATCTCATCGGATATTCCGTGGTGTTCGTGCCGATCGAACGATTGTTCCCGCTGCATCCCGAGCAGCGGACTTTCCGGCGGCAGTGGCGGGTCGATCTGATCTATTTCGCCGTGTCCGCGCTGATCGTGCAAGTGACGACGCTGCTCACGATGCGGCCGGCGATGGTGCTGTTCGATTCGGCGCGCAATGGATGGATGACGGCGCACATCGCGGCGCTGCCGTTCGTCGCGCAGTTTTTCCTGATCCTGCTGCTTTCGGATTTGACGCAGTATTGGGTGCATCGCGCGTTTCACGTGGTCCCGTTTCTGTGGCGCTTTCACGCGATTCATCATTCGGTGGAGGTGATGGATTGGCTCGCCGGATCGCGGCTGCATCTGGTGGATGCGGTGGTGACGCGCGCGATCAGTTATGTCCCGATCTACATTCTGGGATTCTCCGAGCGCGCGATGTTCGCGTATGTGGCGTGGGTGGTGATTCAGGCGACGTTCATTCACGCAAACGTCCGGTGGGAGTTCGGGTGGCTGCGTCCGGTACTGGCGACGCCCGCGTTTCATCATTGGCATCACAGCGCGGAGCGGGAAGCGGTGGACAAGAATTTCGCGGTGCATCTGCCGGTGCTGGACCGGATTTTCGGATCGTATTATTTGCCCGATCAGTGGCCGGAGTCGTATGGGTTGGCCGAGGGGGCGAGTGTGCCGGAGGGATATTTGGGGCAGCTCGTAAAACCTTTCACAGGCTGAAGCCTGTGCAACGCAGGGGACCGGAAAGAGAGCGTACTCCAACACGAGGGGGAATTCCCAGGAGTTGCCGGTGGTGTGAGTGGGCGCCGTAGAAGACGCCAGATTTCGCAGCGAGAAATAGTCCACCGGTTGATACGGGGCGTCCAGCTCCACCGCGAAGTTGCCGTCGAGAGAGAACTGAATAGTTGG
>QHXU01000227.1:1324-8008 GCA_003223065.1 Acidobacteriota bacterium
TATCGTGACCTTTGCCCGGGAAACGGGATCATAAGGCGCGCATTTATGGAGTCTATGTAACCTCTTCTCAAAGGCGCAATGTCGGACGAGCACTGCCTCGCACAGTATCGTAAGTCATGCGGTCCGATCTGCGTTACGCGTTCCGGGTCCTTTCACGAGCTCCGGGATTCACTTTCGCCGTTGTAAGCGTTCTGGCGCTCGGTATTGGCGCAAATTCGGCCATCTTCAGTGCGCTCGATCAGATCGTCATTCGTCCGCTTCCCTACGCCGATCCTGACCGGCTCGTGACGCTCTGGGAAGACTTTTCATCCTTCGGCGTGGCGAAGAGTCGAGTCTCGCCGGCGACTTTCCTCGATTGGCGCCGGCGCAGCCAGGCTTTCGAAGACGTCGCCGCATACGCCGGGCCGGCCACCATGGATTTGTCCGGAGGCGGGCCGCCGGAAGAAGTCCTGGGTCAATCCGTGACGGCGAATCTCCTTTCACTACTGGGAGTGCCGACACTCCTCGGGCGTACTTTCAGGGCAGAAGAGGAACACGAAGATAGCCTGGTGGTTGTGTTGAGCCATCGCCTGTGGCAGCGCCGGTTCAGCGGCGATCGCAATCTCATCGGCCGTCCGATTCTGATGAATGGCCGAAACTATACCGTGGCCGGTGTGATGCCGCGCGGCTTTCAATTTCCCGACCGTCAGACTGAATTCTGGGTTCCCATCGGCATGTCGCCACAACTACTCGCGCGTAGGAACAGTCATTTTCTCAAAGTCGTCGGACGCCTGAGGCACGGCCGCGATCTGTCCCAAGCACAAGCCGACATGAATGCGATCGCACGCCAGCTCGCAACCGAGTTCCCCAACACCAACCAGCGCGTCGGGATCACCGTGGTTTCGCTGAAGAGCGAAGTCCTGGGCGAAAGCCGGACCATGTTCATCATTCTCACGTCCGCCGCGGTATGTGTCTTGCTGATCGCTTGCGCGAATATCGGTAATCTTTTGTTGGTGCGCGCTTCGGCCCGGCGACGCGAGATGGCCATGCGCGCAGCGCTCGGCGCCGATCCGGCACGCCTGCTCCGTCAGGTTCTGACCGAAAATCTGATGCTCGCGGCTTTAGGCGGCGGGTTCGGTCTGCTGCTGGCGGCCTGGAGTATCTCCGCGCTTGGGAAGATGGTCCCCGCCGGTCTCAACGTGGATCTGCGGCTCAATCTGCGTATGGCCGTGTTCAGCGCTGCGATTACGATTGTCAGCGCGTTGCTGTTCGGACTGGCGCCCGCAATCACATTATCGCGTGCGAGAGTTTCCAGCCGCACAGTTGTTGGCGACAGCGGCAAACTTCGTGACGTGCTGGTCGGGGCAGAAGTAGCGATCGCGCTCGTCCTGGTCATCGGCGCCGGCTTACTGATCGAGACGCTCATACATCTGCGCGCCATGGATCCTGGATTTCGTCCTGGGGGCATTCTCACGGCTGACATCAACGTGGCGTTTCCGAAATATCATGGCCGAAACCAGCGTTTCTACAGTGATGTACTGGCCCGCGTGCGCTCCATTCCGGGGGTCAAAGCCGCCGGACTGACTTCCGACCTGCCCTACACGTCGCGGGGTAACACGATGTCGATCAAAATTGAAGGCCAGCCCGTGCAGGGTGCTCTTGGGCAGGACGTGTTATTTCGTCTGGTCAGCCCTGCTTACCTGGAGACGGTCGGCGCGGAGTTAAAAGAGGGCCGGTTTTTGGAGGATCGAGATGGCGAGGACGCTATGCCCGTAGTCGTAATCAATGAAACCCTCGCCCGTCAATACTGGCCGGCTGAGAGCCCGCTCGGCCACCGTATTGACACGGGCACCGGCAATGGAAAGCAAAGGTGGATGACGATTGTCGGCGTAGTGCGAGACATTCGGGAGCGTGGCCTCGACCTGGCGTTGAAAGGAGCTGTTTACGTCCCGTTCCCTCAAACCACGATCACATTTTTTCAGCCATCCGAACTCGCAGTGCTGACGTCCAGAGAGCCGCTGAGCCTCTCAAAAGAACTGCAGCAGGCGGTCTGGTCTGTTGACAGCGATCAGCCCGTCTCGAATATTCGCAGCATGAACGCGATCGTCGAGGATGAGTTCGCCAATCGTACCGAAGTACTGAAGCTTCTCGGCGCGTTCGCAACTTTGGCGCTTCTCCTTGCAGCCCTCGGAATCTACGCCGTCTTGTCGTACGTAGTTTCGCAACGGACGCGAGAGATCGGTGTGCGCATGGCGATCGGCGCTAGCCGATGGGATATCGTGCGGACGATTCTCGGTTACTCAGCTCGTCTTACGGGGATGGGGCTCGCGGCCGGCATCGCGATCGCAATTGCAGGCACGCGTATGCTGTCTGCCCTGTTATACGGTGTTTCGCCCCTCGATCCGTCGACGTTCCTCGTCGTGCTGTTTTTACTGGCGGCCGTCGCGCTGCTTGCATCTCTTGCGCCGACCCTGCGGGCTGCCGTTGTGGATCCCGTCATCGCATTGCGCGAGGAATAGGCAAGCGCGGTTCCGGCGGCATTGCCACGGCGACTTATTCAGTGAAGCCCGTGACCTGGCGACAGCCGATTTTGGCAAGGGGCAGCTGCGGACAGTCGTTGCAGAAGCAATGGACGATCGGATCACGGCTTCCCACGAGACGGTAGAGATACGCTAGAGAAGATGGACAAACAAAGTCTGCCGTGCCTCGACATTCTGGAAGCCACCCCGGAGATCCTGCGCCGCCTGATGGCCGGAGTGACAGACGCGGATGCGCGATGGAAACCGGCGCCTGAGAGGTTTTCGATTGCCGAAGTGCTGGCACACCTCTCCCACTCCGAGGGCCACTGTTACCGAATGCGGCTGGACCGGTTCCTGAGTGAACAGCGGCCGGAATTCGAGCCCGACGACGCGCAGCTTTATCTGGACCTGTATCGCGATGCCGACCCGGAGGAGGCGTTCGACCATTTCGAGGAGCAGCGGGAAACCAACATCGAGTTCATACGCGGCCTGCCTGGGTCGGACGGCAGCCGTGTCGCGCTGCACAAGGAGGCCGGGGAGATTACACTGGCGCAGATGCTGCATGAATGGGCCATGCACGACTTAGGACACATCCGGCAGATCGCGGAACTGGTGCGAGCACGCAAGTATCTGGAGGGTGCGGGACCTCTGGGAGCCTCCTACAACCTGAAGCCATGAAGAAGTTCATTCTATTGCTGGGTGTGGCGGGCGCACTCGCCGGCCAGACTTTTTATTCAAATGTCGGACCCGCAGGAGCCAATTCCTGCGCCGTGATCTCGTGACGCTTCTCGCAGCTATCGTCGAAAGGCATGGCGATGTGCCTTCCTCCAATCGCTTGGCCCACACCGCGAAGCCGTCCCGATCGCTCCCGCAACACCGCGAGCAAGGTACGCAAGGTCGAGGCGTCAACGCCCGCCCCGATCTGCAAGCGCTCGCCACCGCTGAGCCACAACTCCAACCCAACGCTGTTTTGCTGGCTCGCTTCCTGGGGCTAGTTTGCAGCACGCACGGGGCTTGCAGCGGGTCAGAGTTCTCCCCTGGGGATGAAACGAAGGCGGTCGATTGCCATCATCGCACTTCTGTTTTGCCGGGGAGAGCCCAACTCAAAGCGTATGACGAGTTCGTCAAACCTCTCAATGGCCGAGTGGGGCGGTATTGAAAAGCTTAAGATTTCGGTAACGGGCAAACGGTGGTCCGCGGGCTTCCAGTGCAAGGTGGAGTTCACCGGCACTTTCCCCAATGATTGACTCGGGCGTTCCGCCACGGTCGTGTTGACCAGGATCAGTTCAAGCGACACCGTTCCCGGATGGCGGTCTCCATTAGTGATAATGACCTGAATTGTCTTACAGCAATTCAAATCGATTAACGAGCCCACATTTTCGCGTGCTTCCATCGACAGCGGCGTGAAGTCAGTCGACCTAAAGGATATTGACGCCGGATCACCACGGGACTTAAATGAATCGGGCGGCAATCCTCCGTCGGACGTTCTGAAAAACCAGTATGCTCCGAAGAACGGGATGGTTACTGGCTTGCTCCTCTTGATATTTCCATCCGTATCGAGGACACGCCCTCTGGGCACCGGAGGCACGATCGTAACGTAATCCTTCAGTGGGGGCCAGAGAATCACTCCGGAATAGGACCCGCCAATTGCTACCGGAGCTGAGTTTCTTTCCGATGGCCTGCCTGACCTGCGCGGACCTGTGGCCAATACAGTCTCTTCATTCCCGAACAGCGCGTGAAGTGCGGAATATGCCGCTTGACTCAGTCCGGTGTCAGTTTGCTTCACATCGCCATCACTACTCCGATGCTGAGCGGGGTTGGCTAGAAGCGCACTCAAGATTGCCCGAACAGCTTTGAACAAATTTCGTTGCGGCGATTGAGCACCGGGACGCCCCGGCCATCGCTCTTCAGGCGATAGCTGCCGCGGTGGTCGATCATTACTACCATCATCGGCGCTTTCGATTGCGAGGTATGGTGTCAATCCAGCCGCGGTAAAAGCCAGAGCAAATCCGACGGCTGAAAGCAATCGAATTGCGTGCGATGGGAGAGTGCGGGCCCGGCACTTGTCCGATGTGTTGGTTGATTTGTAAAACCAAGTGATCAAGGCGATACCCACACCCATCGCCGCGGAGGCCGGACGTGGCTGTCCTGCGACAACGCCGGCTAGCGCACACTGGAGACAGAACGCGGCGGATATCATTGCGGGGAGACGGATGAAGCCTCCGGATACCGGCGTTTCCCCGGAGGCTTCCAACCGTCTGTGGTAGCCGTATATCAGTGTCGTCACGCTTGCAGCCAATACAGCGGCCATCCAGATGGACCAGTTCGATCGCTGAGCCGCAAAAACCAGCACTGGTGCGAACCAGCCGGCAACGCCACAGAACTGCAACATGACTACGCTGAAACCCATGTTGGATTTCGCTGGTGTTATAGCATGAACGCCTACAAACGCGACGGCGCTAGCCGCGATAATCATCAGGACGTACTTTGTTGAGATTGCCAGTGCTGCCGAACCTGATAACGTCTGTGGCCGCGGCACAGGGCACATCATCGATGAAATGCTCACCGCTGCGACAAATCCGGCCAACAGCGGGAGCCAATCGAGGACTGGGGAAGACGGCGGCTGCCCGTAAGTGTCGAGACAGCGCAGGTCCGTTTCACTCATGACAGGACTCGCGTAGCCATTTCCACGTTCACAACGTCCGGCGCAGGTTGAGGTACCCGACAGATACAGACACCACCTCTTGTCCATGTGTTCCGGACGGAAATTGAGGGAACCGAGATTGGAATTCGATATTCGTGACCTAACTATTGCCGGCTGGCCGTTCTCCGAGCGCGTCTCGCAAGGTCTTCTTCAGCGCCTGCTCGCCTGGAGTTTTTCCGCCGGTTTCGAGCCATGCTTGAAGCTTCCCCACGGTTACCGCGTGCACTATTTCCGGCGCCTTCACTGTGACGGTAAGCCGTGTTGTAGGACCAAACGCAACCTCGGCGAAACCGGCGCGACGGAACTCGACGAGCGCGCGTACGCACGCCCCATAAAGCGATGCGGCGGAAACCTCGACCGAATGCTCCACCCGTTCGCCGTCGATGAACGAGACTCGGCACAGCCGGGAGGCCATGAGGCGAGTATATCACCGCAGGCGAAGAGGGGGCGAAGGCGAGCATTGCAAGACGCCATGACGCGAGTGTAACGCTGCAGGAGAAATGCTGGGCGAAGATGAGCGCGCTCTATTGGCACCGAAGTGCGGTGATCGGATCGACAGAAAGGGCGCGACGCGCCGGGACCACACTCGCAGACGCCGCGATGCTTAGCAGCATGAGCGCCAACCCCAGAAACGTCGGCGGGTCGTAGAAAGGTATGCCGTAAAGAAGGTCGCTCGCGCCCGGGAAACTGAGGCTTGTATGGAGCAGCCATGAAAGGCCCGCAGCACCGGCAATCCCAAACGCGATTCCGATCAGCACCGGACGAAGACCCTGAAAAACGACGGCCTTCAGCACTTCGGCGGATGTCGCGCCCAAGGCGACGCGGATGCCGATTTCCTTCACGCGCTGGCTCACCAGAAATGCCATCACGCCGTAGATCCCCACAGCGGCTAACGTCACCGCCAGCACCGCCAGAAGCGTACCAATCATTGCCAGCAGCCGCGCGAGCGATCTGTGAATCCGCAGCGGGCCATCCTCCAAACTGACGAACGACATCCCCGGCAGCAGGGTAGCGTCGATGCTCCGGAAGGCCGCGCGCACCGACTCCGCCGCGGTTTTCACATCGCCTTGAGCGCGTACCAGCATCGCGTAGGAATCCGTAGCGCTTGTGGGCAAGTAAACGTGGACGGGATCGATGCGAGTCAGATTTGCGAAGCGGACATCCTTGACAATTCCGATGACTTCAAATTCGGTGAGGTTGCCCCGGAAATTCAAATCCAACTGGAACCGTTGCCCGAGAGGGTCTTCTCCAGGCCAGAACCGGGCAACCGCCGATTCACTGATGACGGCGACGCGCGCGCTCTTCGCGGCGTCTTGGGGCGTGAACGAACGACCCCGCAAGAGCGCGATGCCCAGAGTGTCAAAATATGTGTCGGACGCGTAGCTGGCCAGAGTGCGCCCGCGCAAAGTGGAATGCCCCTTTTGGACGACGATCGGCGGAGTCCACGTGCCCAAGAAGGGTGCATGGCCGAGCGCTGCGTTC
>QHXU01000227.1:8026-10412 GCA_003223065.1 Acidobacteriota bacterium
TGCATGGCGGCCGCGTTGGCCGGGGTGCTGCCGAAGCCGGCGGACACCAGGAAGACGCGACGTGTCTCGAGTCCGGTCACGGTCGTTTGAGATCGAATCATGCCGCGGACCAACAGTCCGGCGACGATCAGCAGCACCATGGAGACGGTCACCTGCGCGGCGACCAACGCCGATTGCAGGCGCGAACGAGTCAGGCGCGAGCCGAACACACTGCTCTCATCCTTTATCGCGGCCGTGAGGCCGGCCTTGGTACAGCGTAGCGCCGGTGAGAGTCCAAACGCGATTGCGGCCAGGATCGAGATTGCAAACGTATAAGTGAAGACCCGAATATCCGGGCTCAGGTTAACGTTTACGATCAACCCTCCGGTGAGCGGGCCCGCGAGAATGCCCTCGATCACGACCCACAACAGTTTGCTGGACCAGACCGAAAGAAAAAATCCCAGCGTCCCGCCGAGAAGCGACAGCAGCACGCTTTCTGTGAGCAAGTGGCGCACCACGCGGCCGCGGCTGGCGCCGAGCGCGAGGCGGACGCCGATCTCCTGCCGCCGTGCCGCACCGCGGGCGAACAGCATATTCGCGATATTCGCGCACGCCACCAATAGCACCAGGCCCACGATGGCCAGCAGCGCCGCCACGACGGCCTGAAATCGAGGATCTTCCGTGTTGCCGAGAAAAGAGGTGTGTTGCAGAGTGACTGCTTTGGTCCGGTCCGACGGCTGGTAAGAAGCCGCGAACCGGCGGATGAGGGCGTCAGCCTCAGCCTGTGCGCGTTTCAGCGGAATCGACGCCTTCAGGCGCGCCAGGAGTTGCAACTGCATCAACTTCGGTTCGTTCCGCCAGTCATGTCCCGGCGACAGTTCCTTCTGCATGGACAATGGCGCCCAAAAGTCTGGAGTTTGCAGAGCGACCGAGGCGCCGGTGAATTTTTCCGGAGCAATGCCGACAATCGTGACGGCCACACGGTTCATTACAACAGCGCGTCCGAGAATGAGCGGATCGCCGTTGAAGCGGCGGCGCCAGAAGGAATCGCTGAGAACAATTGCAGGCGTTGCTGAATGTTCGTCATCCGGAAAGAAAGTTCGCCCGATCTGGGCAGCCACGCCGAGATCCGCGAAGTAGTTCGCTGAAACAAGTTCGCCCCGCAAATTCTCGGTGACGATAGATCCCGATTGAGCGTCGTTCCGGATTTCGGCGAAAACGTGAATCGGCCAACTCGCCGCGACCAGACCCGCGAATACATCGTTGTGGTCCCGGCAGTATATGAATTCCGGATACGAGAACGCATACTGGAGGTCTCCGAAGTATCCGCGCTCGAACCACCGTTCCAGCCTGACGACGTGGTCCGGATCGGCCACCGGCAACGGCTTCAGTGCGAGCGCGTTGTAGGCGGTGAAAAATGTAGAGTTGACGCCGATGCCCAGCGCCAGCGTGGCGATCGCGACCAGCGTGAATCCAGGGTTATGCAACAGGCTCCGGCAGGCGTGGCGAAGGTCCTGCCAAGCCTGCTCCAGCCAAACCAGAGACCATGCATCGCGGCTGAGCTCTTTGGCACGGGCAATGCTGCCGAAGGCTCGCCGGGCGGCCTGGCGCGCCTGCTCCGGATCCATTCCGCGACGCTCAAACTCATCCGAGAGGAGCAGTAAATGAGAGCGTACTTCCCGATCCAAATCCTGCTCGCAAGATTCGCGCCGAAAGTAGGTGTGGAGTTTCGCAATCAGCCGCCGCCAATGTCTCATCGCTTAAGATTCCCCGGTTGCGAGAAGTTGTTCGACCAAACCCGCCAGCTTTCGCCAGCGCCGGGTTTCCTGATCGAGCGCTCTGCGGCCGGCCGGCGTGATCGAGTAATATTTCGCTTCCCGGTAGTTCTCGGTCTTCCTCCAGGCGCCCTTGATAAAGCCCTGCTGCCCCAGCCGGACCAGAGCCGGGTACAGAGTACCCTGGTTGAGATTGAGCGAATCGTTCGAAACTTGCTGAAGCCTGGTGGCGATCCCGTAGGCGTGTTGCGGACCCATGGTGGCCAGCGTACGCAGGACGATTAAGTCGAGCGTGCCTTGCAGTATCCGGATGCTCTCTCTTCGCTCGCTAGACATCCAAGTGGAGTGCCATAATCAGTCTCTGGCAACTCTACTTGATTGTCAAGTGGAGAAAATGTTAGCGGCGGTGGCGGCTTTGTCCCGGCTGGTTTGGATTACTTCCGGTATTGCTCGCCGCTGACCTGTTCCATCCAGTCGACAACCTTGCCGTCGAGCTTTTCCTGAATGGCGATGTGGGTCATGGCCGTCGCCGGGGTGGCTCCATGCCAGTGCTTCTCGCCGGGCGGGAACCAGACCACATCACCGGGGCGGATCTCCTCGACGGGTCCGCCCTCGCGCTGCACCCAGCCGCA
>QHXU01000245.1 GCA_003223065.1 Acidobacteriota bacterium
CAAGCGCATCGCCATCATCGCGACCGTTTACAAGTACTTATCGCACGCCCAGCACATCGGCGATCGTTTTCTGATCGGGTATCCGTTCGGCGGTGAGTGGCATAAACCCAACGTGCGTGTCGCGTCACTCTATGTCGATCAGAAACCGCCGGACGACCTGAGCGAAAATCGGGCCCGGGAATTCGGGTTCCGCGTGTATCCGACCATCGCCGAGGCGCTTTGTTGCGGTGGATCGAAGCTGGCCGTCGACGCCGTGCTGATCATCGCCGAACACGGCGAATATCCGCGGAATGACCTGGGCCAGATCCTTTACCCGCGCTACGAGTTCTTCGAGCAGGTGGCGAAAGTGCTGGAAGCGGAGCGCCGCGCGGTTCCGGTATACAACGACAAGCATTTGTCCTACAGCTTCGAAAAGGCGAAGGCGATGCGTGACACCGCGCGCCGGCTCAAATCTCCTATGCTGGCCGGATCATCGCTTCCGGTCACATGGCGCTTGCCGGAACTCGAGCTGCCGCATGGATGCGAGAGCGAAGACGCCCTGATGGTAGGCACCGGAGAATCGGACGCGATGGATTATCACGCGCGGGAAGCTATGCAATGCATGCTGGAGCGGCGGCGCGGAGGCGAGCGCGGTGTTAAGAGCGTGCAGTTGCTCGATGGCAACGCGGTCTGGAAGGCGGGAGAGCAGGGGCGTTGGTCGAAGGAAATGTTGACGGCAGCACTGTCGCGTAGTGACAATCTGCAGGGACTCACAGTTGTAGATGGCCGCACACAGGATCTGGTTGCCTCGGGCGAATTACCGAAACTGGTTCCCAATCCGGCGGCGTATTTCATCGAATACCGCGACGGCGTGAAGGCGACGCTGCTGATGCTGACCGGCGCTGTCGGCGATTTCAACTTCGCCGCCAAACTGAAGGAAGTTCCCCACATTCAGTCCACGCAGTTCTTTCTCTCGCCGGTTCCCAACGTGACGTATTCGGCTTGTCTGGTTAACAAGATCGATCAGATGGTTCAAACAGGTGTAGCGCCCTATCCCGTCGAAAGGACGCTGCTCGTGAGCGGCATGCTCGAAAGTTGCCTGACCTCGCGTAGCCGGGGCAATGCTCGCCTGGATACGCCGCATCTGGCGGTCGTCTACCAGGCGCCTAAAGAATCGCAGTATTCGAGGAGTTGAACGATGAGCACGAATTGGAAAACGATGTCTTCGAGAACACGGCGCGAATTCCTTAGAGCCGCAGCTTTGGCCGGCCCGGTTGCGCTCGGTCAGCGTCACAGCCAGGCAGCCACGACGAAGCCCGGCATGCCTGGCCCTTTCCCCGGCCGCGTGGTTGCGGTGGCGCATGGCGGATGCATCGCGAACAATACTTATCAGCCCCAGCCTATCCGCCAGATGCTGGAGAAGGGAATGGCCGCGCTAACCGGCGCCCCTAGTTGGACGGACGCCTGGCGCAGTTTCTTTGAAAAGGGCGACGTCGTGGGCATCAAGGTGAGCCCCGTCGGTGGCGCGAACCTGTGTTCTGACGCGTCCGTCCTTCACGGCATCATGGATGGCTTAGGTGAAGCCGGCGTGCCCGCGAGCGATATCATCGTCTTTAATCGCTATCGTCAAGAGACTTATGCCGCGGGCATCGACAAGTGGATCCCGCCAGGCGTGCACTTCGAGTTCGCGTCCGAAGCATATAACGAAATCCAGTTGGACATGGACGGCTATGATCCCGACCATTTCATGGAGATGGCTCTGATCAAGCCTGGTGAGAACCTCGCGGACCCGCATTACCGCCGCTCCTACGTCTGCAAGATCGTGACGCGACGGATCAACAAATTTATCAATCTTCCGGTGTTGAAACATCACCAGTCGGCCGGAGTCACCATCGCGCTCAAGAATATGTCGCACGGCATGGTGAACAACGTGAATCGCAGCCACCTCACTCCAACCCTTAACGCTTGCGGCGTATTCATTCCGTCCGTGGTGAGCCTGCCTGCGATCCGCGAAAAGGCCGTTCTCCATATCTGCGATGCTGTGAAAGCCTCCTATCACGGGGGGCCTTCAGGGCGACCGAAGTACATGTGGGAACACAAGACGATCTACTTTTCAACTGATCCGGTTGCGCTCGACAAAACGGGATTGAAAGCGATCGACGAGAAGCGCGCCGCGGTTGGCATGGCTTCGATTGCGACGTCCAAGCCCGACGACGCCAGTCATTTTCTCAACTGTCAGGTGGAGCACATCGAGATCGCGGGCCAGCTCGGCCTCGGGGTTTTCGATGACAAGAAGATTGACGTAAAGCGGTTCACGCTGGCTTAGGAGCCCGCTCTGCGCGGAATGAATCCCCTAAAGTGCCGTAACCGTTACAGAGCTTGTTTTTCTTGACAGCGCCGATCGGCCGGGTCCATGCTGAATGCTGCAAGACCGGGAACCTCCGTCTACAGGTTGTACCACTAGAGGTTCGTACCAAAGAAGGAGGGTGTAAGCTATGGAGCAGGTGAAAACTAGGTCAGTTGAACCGCAACAGCGGTTTACGCTACCTGAAGTCACATGGGAAGATCTTCGTGAACCCGGTGCCTACGTCGAGCGGGGTAGCGGCGATCTGTATCGCATTCCCAAAGAGGCATTGATCCCCGGCGGTTCCACCATCATCCACAAGGAAAGCGTGGGGGCTTCACGGTTGGTTCAAATCAGCAGGAACCCGTTTGTAACCACATTGGAAGCGCGGCTCCGTTGTGCGCAACACAACATCGAGCCGAACTTCTAATCTTTTTAACCCCTTTTGATTTGGCGGATGTTCTCCGGTCTTGTCGAGCGGCATTCAGAGCCCGGAGTGGAGATCGCCTTCCGGATCACCCGAACAGTCTAGTTCGGCCGAACGGCGCTCTCGATGCGTCTCGCATCGTAGAGATCGCGGGGAGAGCGTACGCCTGGAGTCTGGTCGGAAAGAAGCACCTCATACCTCGCAGTTCCGTTTTCGCGGAGCCACACCACGACGAAGTCTAACTCAGGATGGTAATGGTCGACGTGCGGGCGTAACGACGTTGCCAGTTCTTCGCCGAGGATGCCGGCCAGGTCTGCGTTCGGAACATAGTCAAAAGCTACAGTGATGTTCTCCTCGTCGATCACCGCCCTCGGACCGATGAACGCGCCGCGGCCATAGTTCAGAAATTGCGCGTAGGCGAGCAAAGCCAAGCCATTCCAGTCCCAAAGGACATACGTAATCTCCGCTTCGTCCAGCTCGTTACCGGTCAACCCCCCTATGGCGGTATGCCTCAGATAGCGCGTAGCCAGCGCTTCCCGCTCGGCGCCCGTCTTCGGGCTGCTTGCATGCGGCAACTGCATTCCGGTCTGGGGGCTTCTGCGATAACATCCTGTCTTCATGAGCCTATGACGCTCCTGCTTTTCTAGTATTCGACAATAGTACTTGCAGTACCGAAGTTCGACCATTCGGAAGCGACCTTATTTTTAACAGGGGTTCGCCCTATGCAAGTTTTGCCGTGGAGCGCGTCAGCCGAGCTCTGGAGCTTAACCGCTGTCGCGGGATTCTCCGGGCGGCTGCGGAGTGTGCGGCATCAACATGTACTGGGCATCCATCGGATAGATTCGTCAAACTTTGAGTGATAAAATCGGAAACCGCGCTGAATTTCACGCCAAAAGCAGAGGAGGAGAAGTGCATGCTAAGACGCCTGTTTCCGATGCTGTTTCTGGGGTCCGCCGCCTTCGCGCAGCTTTCCCAGGATCAAAAAGTCACCGATTTTATGCAGCTCGTGGGTTTGTATGTAAAAAACTACGAACCGTATTCGTGGAAACGCGATGTCATTGGGTTTGACCTCTACAACGTCAAGCCATGGCTCGACCGCGTGAAGCAGACCGCGGACGATATCAGCTTCTACGACGTCTGCGTGCAGTATGTTGCGGCCCTCCAGGACAGCCATGACGAATTCATTCTGCCCTCCGATTTTCAGGCCTATCTGAACTTTCGCGTCGATATTTACGACGGGATTGTGCTTATCGATTCCATTGACCGCAGCGCTCTTCCGTCGGCTGCCTACCCATTTCAGCGCGGCGACGAACTGGTTTCTGTTGACGGAAAACCGGTCGCGGATCTGATCAACGCCTACATCCCATACGCGGCCAACGGTTCGGGAAACACGAGTTCGCGCCGCCGCTTGGCGGCGGATGCGATCACGCTCCGGACGCAGGCATTCTTTCCACGGGCGCATGAAGTCGGCAACACCTCGGTCATTGTTGTACGCCGCCAGAACGGAAATCTGGAGACGTACACGGTTCCCTGGCGCAAGCTCGGCACTCCACTTGTCACAGCCGGACGCGTGCCCAGCCCGGTGAGCGCGGCGCACCTTGACGTGCCGCAAACGCTAAGACGGAGGCCAGTTTTGGGCAGAGGTCCGCTCGAGCCGGCAGGCGATGACGATTCAGCAGTGAACGCCTGGGGCGCCTGGTCAGGTCCTCCAATGGACCGTGAGCTCGAGGCTGTGCCCGATTACCTCAAGCCGCTGCGGGAGCTCCAGACGATGCAAGCGGTTGAAGTGCCGCTAGGTTTCAGCGGTTTCGGCGCGCCGACACCTGTCTTTAATCCGCCTGCGGGTTTCCGGTTGCGTCTTGGCGCGAGCCAGTCCGACCAGTTTCTTTCAGGAACGTTCCCGGTCGGCACGTCGAGTGTTGGTTTCATTCGAATCCCCACCATGGCCCCGGCCAGCACTTCCCTCGCCGTGCAGCAATTCAGGAGCGAGATTGCGTACTTCAATCAGAACACTGATGCTCTTGTCATCGACGTGATGCGCAACGGGGGCGGCAGCCTGTGCTACGTGGAAAACCTGGCACAATACCTGATCCCCCACCCCTTCCGCAGCATCGCATACGAAATTCGCGCGACAAATTTTTGGGTCGAGGTTTATTCCGGTTCATTGTACAACGCGATCCTTTCGAAAGCAGACCAATGGGTCATCGACGTCTATTCCCTCTATTTACAAGTGGTGCAACAGGCGCTACACGATAATCGCGCCAGCACCGGGAATTTGCCCATCTGCGGCCCCAATTTCGAAGGTATTCAGCCCGCCACCGACGCGAACGGGAACAATCTCGCCTATACCAAGCCGATTCTTGTCCTTACCGACGAGTTCACACTGTCGGCAGCCGAGGCGTTCACGATGATCCTGCAGGACGAGAATCGCGCGGTCATATTCGGCACGCGCACCGACGGTGGTGGAGGGAATCCTGGGGCCTACAACGCTACTGCCTATTCGGAAGGCCAAGCCCGCGTCACGCGCACGCTGGTGACGCGCGCCAGGCAAGTAGCGACGCCCGGATTCCCGCCGTCGCACTACCTGGAAAATACCGGCGTTTACCCGGACATTCTCAACGACTACGCGACCAAGGACAATCTTCTGAACGGCGGCAGATCTTTTATCAGCGCGTTTAGCGACGCCGTCGCCAACCTCGTGTCGCAGGGCCACTGAACCGCCCGCCCGCGGCCCTCATCGCTCAGTCAATTCGGAATTCCGCGTGTGGGGGTCTATGAGCCGGACCTGCGGAGGTTAATGAGTTTCGCAACCGTTGCTGCAGGGCTTTGCGGATTTTCCATTCGGAGCAGCTTGTCCGTTCGGAGTTGGATCACTTCGGTCCATTCCGGATGGGGAAGAATATAGAACTGCTCCTTCCTAATCGCATCGAAGACCACGTCAGCGACTTGGAAAGGAGGCATGCTTGCCTCCATGGCGGCCTTGAATGCGGCCAGACCAGCTTGCATTTCCGGGGTCATCGTGACCGGTTCGTTACGCAGCTCGGGGGGCCTGTTGCGCTCGGCGTTGGCGATATTTGTCCGCACAAGCCCTGGGCAGAGTACCGACACTTTGACGAGCGAGTTCCGTTGTTGGAGCGTCAAGTACAGGCTTTCTGAGAGGGCTACCACCGCATGCTTCGTCACCGTGTAAGGAGCGGAGAAGCCACCGGCGATGAGCCCGGCGGCCGAGGACGTATTGATAATGTGGCACTCCGTATTCTGTGCAAGCATTAGCGGCGTGAACACCTTGACCCCATAGATCACGCCCCATAAATTAACGCCGATTACCCACTCCCAATCGTTCCATGTTGCCTCCCATGGCGGCCCACCCGCGGCGACCCCGGCGTTGTTGAACAGTAAGTGCACCTGGCCAAATGCATCGAC
>QHXU01000525.1:0-415 GCA_003223065.1 Acidobacteriota bacterium
AGGGAGGCTGGACGGAACTCACCGAAATAACGATCGGTTCGCAACGCCCGAGGAAGTACATGGAACTCACGGTTAGCCAACAGAAATAGTTGTTTGTGACGATGCGCGGGCTGTCCGGAGGTCTATGCTGAGGCGCGCCCAGCTTATTCCGCCCGGAGGGCTTCCACCGGATCGACGTTGGTCGCGCGCAGCGCGGGGAGATAGCTGGCGAGCACGGCGGCGAAGATCAGGCCGGCGGAAACGGCCGCATACGTGAATGGGTCCACCGGGTTCACGCCGAACAGAAGCGACGACATGAGCCGCGTTAGCGCGAACGCCGCGGCGAGCCCACAGGCGACACCGATGGCAGCCAGCGCAAATCCGTGGCTGATGAACATTCTGGTCAATTCGGTCTGCCGCGCGCCCAAGGCCATGC
>QHXU01000525.1:562-3076 GCA_003223065.1 Acidobacteriota bacterium
TCGTAGATTTCCTGAAGCGTGCTCACATTCGCGAGAGGAAGGTTCGGTTCACCGACCACACCGCCTGCTGCACGGATTTGAGGAAATTTTGCGAGCCGGTGCGATTGCTTCGGATCACATAAGCGAGCGTGCGGCGCACCGACACCTGATCGCCGCTAAAGTCATTCATCAGAATCGGCCAGTACGCGATCGTCGGAGCCGGTAGATGGACGCCGTCCTCCCGCTCATCAGTAACGACGCCGACCACTTCGCGCCACGTCCCCTCCAATTTTTCGCGAATCCGCTTGCCGACGGCCGATGCAGCATCGTGCCACAACTCGCGCGCGAGATTCTCCGAAACCATGGCTACGGGCCTGCGCTCATAGACATCGGTCCACGTGAAATCCCGCCCCGCGAGCAGCCTGTTTCCCATGGTTCTGAGCAAGCCGGGAGAAACAAATTTGTAGCGGCGCAGTGCCGGGATCGAACGGGAGTAAGCTTTGTCTTGCGCGAAAACCGGATCGCGCCAACCGGAGCCATCCATCGGCACGTCCGAGCTCAGGCCTACCGAAGAAACGCCGGGAATCGCGGCGATCTTATCCACGATCTCCTGTTCCATCCGAACCGCAGCCGTCTCGTCGCGCACCTGCGATTGAGGGATCGAGATTCGCAAGGTCTGCAATTGTTCGGCATGAGTGAATCCAGGGTCCACGCGCCGCAGAGCCTGAAATGTGCGGATCATCAGGCCGGAGCCGATGAGGAGCACGAGCGCCAGCGCAACCTGCACAACCACCAGAACGCTGCGGGCGCGGTGGCGCTCCTTGCTTGGGCTCAGGCTGCGTCCGCCCACGCGCAGCGCGCCCACCACATGCGGTCCGGCGTACTTGATCACGGGAATCAGACCGAAACTCACGCCGGCCACGAGTGCCAGAGCGAGCGTAAACAGAATGACCGCAGGGTCGATCGAAATCTCGGTGAGCCGTGGAAGATTTGCGGGAGCGATAGCGAGGAGCAATCGAACCGCCCCGTAGGCCAGCGCCAAGCCAATCGCGCCGCCGAAGAGCCCGATCGTGACGCTCTCCGCCAGAAGTTCGCGCGCGATTCTTGTCCAGCCGGCGCCGAGAGCAGCGCGGATCGCGAGTTCATGCTGCCGCCCATCGGCCCGGACCAGCATCAGATTCGCGACGTTCGCGCAGGCGATGAGCAGGACGATGCCGATGGTCCCCATCAGGACCCAAAGAGTGTTGCCGATATCGCCGACCAGGTCCTGTTTGAGAGAGCGAACTCTGGGACCGAGCCGCGCCTCCTCGAACATTGTGACGTTGTAGCCCGGGAAAGGAGGGAATTTTTGAAGCGCGATGGGAATCATCCTCGCTACATCCGCGCTGGCTTCGGCGAGGGTCACGCCCGGCTTCAACCGCGCGACGCCCTGGTAGCTGAAATTTCCGAGAAACGTCTTGTTGCGGTCAAGCCGCAGGGGCAGAAGCAGAGCGGGTTTCTGATCGAGAAACCGGAAGCGGGCGGGCATCACCCCGATGATTTGTCTCGGCGTTCCGTCGAGAATTAGATTCCGGCCGAAGACGGCCATGTCGCCGCCGAATCGCGCCTGCCAATATCCGTACATAAGCATGACGGTGCGAGGGCTGCCCGGTGCGGTGCGAGGGCTGCCGGGGGCGGTGTCGGCGGCGGAAAACCAGCGGCCGATTACGGGCGCCACGTCCAGTAGCGGCAGCAGCCCCTCTGTAACGTTGACGCATCGGACCTCCTCGGGCTCGGCCAGGCCCGTCACGCTGGCGGTATCGCCCTGCCATATCGCAATGTCCTGAAACGTCCGGCCCTCCTCGCGGTAGGTGAAATAGAGAAACGGCGCGGCGCCCGCATCGATGAAATTGATGCCGGGCGCGGTGTGATTCAGCGCGATCAGGTCCTCGGGATGAGGATATGGCAGAGCTTTCAACAGGATTCCTTCGATCACGCTGAAGATCGCGCTGTTGGCCCCGATACCGATGGCGATAGTGGTCGCGGTAACGGCGGTAAACATTGCGGAACGCATCAGCCGGCGAAGAACATGCCTGAATCGCATACTCTAGATACGGCACAACGCGCCCAAAGTTTCGTAGAATTTCCGACACGCGAGCGGCGGTTGGCTCCGTGTTTTCGCCTTAGCTTTTCTCGTTCAGTAGTCGTACAGCATCGGGGGTTCTTTCCCGAGCAACCGAAGGTACGTGTATAGCTGCCCGCGATGATGCCAGTGCTCGTCGTACCCAAAATCAAAGTATCGCCAGGCGGGATATGTCCCGAACGGCGACTCAACCGGGCGGCTCAGATCCTCTTCCGACATCGATCCGAGGATGTTCGCGGCGGCTTTATGACACGCCTCTGCGTATGCTCGAACCTCGTCCACGGTCGCCAGAGCTTTGAGTTCCACTGCGACCGCCTCGGCTTCCGGGCTCGAACGGCCGGCTGCCTCTGCGTCAAACCGCCCCTGCTGGACAGCTTCCGCAAGTATCTTCTCCTGAGCGTAGATGTGAAAGA
>QHXU01000149.1:0-6521 GCA_003223065.1 Acidobacteriota bacterium
GACGCCGCCCGATAGCCAGCCGTATCCGGTTTGATCGTCATATCGCGTGGAAGGATCGACGGCCGTGAATCGCGGCTCGACATTGTTGCCGAGCACATAGTCATCTTCGCGATAGGCGCCATACCGGGGTTGTGTCCTTACCGCACCGCCGAAATAGAAACCCACATCGAAGGGACCGAAGCGCGCGAGAATATCCTCGCGCTCGGCGACCATCGCAAGATCATCATGCACATATGGCAGCTTGTCTTGCCAATGTCCAATATCGTCAGGGCCAAACGCCATCTGAACCGGGTAGACGCCGGCGGTCAGTTTGATGATTTGTTGCCAAACTGCGAGTCCGGCCTGCAGCTCGCGCCTCGCAGCGGCCAGCGCGGCGGCGTCCGCGGTCCGGTCGAAGTACGTCAAGAAATAAACCCCGCGCTGCTTGTGGGCATGGTAGCGGGCGATTGCCGCCAGAGTCAGAAAATCCGATTCGGAAGAAAGCCATTCACGATTGTGCGGGCCTATCTTCTTTTTTGCTTGGGTCACCGCTTCCCCGGTGCGCCGCGCGATTTCTTCGAGACGCTCAGCAGTTTCGAGCGCTGTCTGCTTGGCTGACGGAATGCCCTGTAAACGGTTCCGAACGGCCTCAGGAATCGAGGCCACGTAGCGCCAATCGCTGGGCAGCACTTCGCGGTAAGAGCCGGCGAGGCCTCCTGGATTAATCTCCGGCCAGATGTACATGTTGGGGTCGGCCAAGTGCACGGCAACAATTTCGTTGATCACCTGGCTGGAGGCCATGTAAGCGTCCATCACGTCTCGAGCCGCCGCTCCGAAGCGCTGCTGCAGATCGCTCATCCAGGCGCTTTCCGGCGTAGCGGGATCGTAACTCAAGCGCCCCCAAAGACGATAGAAGAGCCAATAACGCTCGAACTCCCATTTCCAGAAAACGCGCTGCGATTGAGCCGCGGTGAAGATGCCCCACGAGCCAGGTGCGTTGCCGAAGCCTTTCTGCGCTAGCGGCGGATCGATTTCGAAGCCCTCAGCGCCGCCAAGGCTGAATGTTCCAACCGCGCGCCGCACGTACTCGGGATTCCCCCAGAGCAGCAGGCGGTGCGATCCAAGCGCCCAAATTTCCCAATAGAAGTTATAGGAATGCGGCCTTTCGAGAAAATTCAGGTAGCTGTAACCCGGATATGTTTCAGCAGGCTGATAAGGCCGGCCCATGTCCTCGGCCCAGTACTTTGCAGACAGCCGCACAGGAATGCCGGCCTCTTCAGCGGCCTTCACCATGCCGCTTGCAACGCTCCAGCCGCGCAAGTCCAAGATCACGGGACGGCCCGCATCACGTATCGCGCGGAACACATAATTCTTGTAGAAGTCGACCTGGCGGCCGCTGGGAATGCCTGACTCGGCATTGGTTCGCATCTGCACGCTGCGGATGGCGGGGCAAGATTGCAGCACCTTCTTGAGCGCCGCGTAACTGTATGGCCCGATGTTTTCGGGCGTCAGGCCTTCGGTCATGGGAGTCATCGGCGGTACAGCCGTGTGCTGAATGTCGTGCTCCCATACGCCGAGGGTGAAATCAATAGCCCGATCGGCAGCGCCTTGTGAAATGTACCGAAGCATTTCCAGATTCCGTTCGCGCTGCGCTTCGCTCAGGTTGCGCGCGCGGATGGATGGAAACTCCGGAATGTTAACCCAGAACGGGTAGGGAGGCGCAAGATAAGCAGTTTGATGGGCGAAGACGAGGTTGAAGCGATTAAAGCGATTGCGCGCGAGCATTGACAGGAACTCGTCCCAATACTCGTGAGAGTAGTACCAGTCGCGCTCGAGATCCGCGTTGTGAATGAAGTAACGGATGCCGCGCATGGATGTACGAGGCTGCGCCTGCGCCGCGGTGATCTTTCCGTCCGTTCGAATCTGTTCGGCGGCGGCGAGGAGCCCGTACATCAGGCCACGCTCATCGGATCCGGTAATCCTTGGCGGGTCGATCCCATAAGATTCCGGCGCGCCAGGTTCGATGACCTCTTGCACGTGCGGCCGGCGGAGTCCACGTTCGTGAATCGCTCGTTCGAGTTCGGCTCGCCCGAATTCGCGTGGGCCGGCCGTCAGAGATAAAGCAAAAAAGAAAAAGAACGCGCATCGAATGGCGTCGAAAACCCTGGTCCGGGTCATGATTTTTTTCCAACCGCTCCCTATGGGGGCAACACGGTGGCGGCTAGCGCATCTGGACGCCCTTCACCGCACCGAGAATAAGAGTGTAAGCCGCCTGGCGCGAGACTCCGGATTTATCGTGGTCGCCAAATGGTGTCGACGCCACTCCAAACGCGGCGGCCTTTTCGCATTTGAATATCTCAGCCAGGGCGGCCGCCAGTTCGGCGCTAGTCGGCCCGCCCGAAACAGTAAGAGGATGGCCGGGCACCTCGCGAGGATCGAGGACGTCCATGTCAACGTGGATGTAAGTGACGTCGGTCGAATCCGAGAGGCGCTTCATCTCCCGATGAAGGTTTTCAGACCGGGTGCGAATGTCATCCACCGAGAGTTGGCGGACCTCGGAGCGGTCAAGCAGGTCCTGCTCGAGAGGGTCGGTGTCGCGCACACAGGCCTCCACTATATGCCGCTGAGGCAAGGCCGGATCCAGCCCCGTCTTGAGCCGGAGCCGCGTCAGGCACATCCCGGCAGCGACGGCCACGGGCATACCGCCGAGCATGCCGCTCAACGTGGTTTCGGGCGTATTGAAATCGCCGTGGGCGTCGATGAACAACAAGCCGACGCGAAGCGGCTTGGCGTTCGCGCCGGAATGCTGCAGCCCACTGAGCATTCCAAGAAGCGAACTGCAGTTGGCGAGCAGCCCCACCGGAAGATGTCCGCTGCGCCGCTCGCCGGCGATGATTTTTGCGAGCTCCGCGTTGGCAAGGCCAAGGCGATTCCATTCGCCGTAGGCTCTCTGCTCCTCGGCGTTCAAGGCCACGGTTGAAACCGGCCTGGTCTGGCAGCCGCGGCCGTCGAGGAGTTTTTGAATCCCGCCCTGCTCCAGGTAATCAGGTCCACCGGAGCGCTCCGCGGCGTTGCGCTCACCAATGTAGGGCATCTTGACTAGTGCTACCTTCACCGAGTTTCCGGAGCCGGCGCTCTGCCCGAAAGCGGGGAGAGACGCCAGCAGGACCCGTAACCACTTTCTCATCTCGCCTCCTTATGCGGTATCAATTCTCATCCGGTAACCGGAAGGCGAGAAGTTCGCCCGAGTAGCTCGCGCCGCTGATGGCGACCACGATATACTGCTTGCCCTTCAGCATGTAGGTCATCGCCGACCCGCTCTGCGGCGCGGGGAGGTACACAGCGCCGACCTCGTTGCCGGTCGACTTGTCGTAGGCGCGCAGCATCGCGCCGCGAACGCCGGAGGGCGTGGTGAAGAAGCCGGATTCGCCGCAAATCACCAGCGTCTTTGTGACCAGCGGGCCCAGAATCCCCGGGCGGCCCGTACGTGGAATTTTCATGCCTTTCAATGCTGGATGATTACGGATGATGTCCGGAGTCTCGCCATGCGCAACTTGCCAGAGGATTTCGCCTTTATCGAGATCGATTGCGCTGATGCGCCCGTACGGCGGCTTCAGCAGCGGCAAGCCCTGAACATTCACCACAGGTCCGGTGCTCTCTCCCGACGGATTGCGCGCGCCGCCCGTGAACTCCCCGACTCCTCCGGTCCGCCTCGCTCCGGTCAGCGCGCTCCCCTGAACGAAATTCATGTCAGAGGTCTTTGAATCCGGCGGCACCAGTCCCAGGGTGCCGATAGTGTGCTGCGAATATACGTATACGATGTGCGTCTCGGGATCGTACGATCCGCCAGGCCAATTCGTGCCGCCGAGCGCTCCGGGCGAAGCCAACGTCCCGAGCGGCCCCTCCCGCTTGCTCACCACAGGCGGCGTGAAAATTGGCCCCAGCTTGTACTTCGAGGCGAGTTTCTCGGCCTCGCCGCGCAACTCCGGTGTGAAATCGATCAGATCGTCGATCGAGGTTCCCTGGCGGTCGTAAGCGGGCGGCTTGGCCGGGAACGGCTGGGTAGGCGAATACCACTCGCCCGGCACGCCGCCGTTCGGCACGGGCCGTTCCTCAATGGGCCAGACGGGCTGCCCAGTCACGCGGTCGAAGACATATAGGAACGCCTGTTTGGTGGGCTGGGCAAGCGCCCTGATATTCCGTCCATTCACGGTAATATCGGCGAGGATGGGCGCGCAAGGAATATCCATGTCCCACAGACCGTGATGGACGAGCTGGTAGCTTGCGCTTGCCTGTTTTGAGATCGAGCGCCACTATGCTCTCGCCGAACAGATTGTTGCCGGGCCGGTGGCCGCCGTAATAATCGCCCGTCGGCAGTTCGACCGGCAGGTAAACCACACCTAACTGCTCATCGACCGACATCTGCCCCCACACGCCTGTATTTCCCGTGTAGGACCAGGAATCGTTCAGCCACGTGTCGATTCCAAATTCGCCGGGCTTCGGAATCGTGTGAAAAATCCAGAGGCGCTTGCCCGTGCGCGCGTCGAAGCCGCGAGTGTACCCCTTGACGTTGGTCCGGCTACGCGGCACTGCGCCGGACCTGTGCGCCGCCCCAACAATCACGACGTCCCCGGCAACAGTCGGGGTCGAATGCAAACCGACTTCGCCGTGGATCAAATCGATGTCCTGATCGTCATCGAGCTTCAGGTCGACCACGCCGCTGTTGCCGAAGCCGGCAGCGGGGATGCCGGTCCTGGCATCCAGCGCGATCAGCCGGTAGCCCGGAGTGACGTAGAGCGTCCGCTCCTCTTTACCATCGGTCCAATAGGCGACTCCGCGGCCGGAAAGCTGCCTGGGCGCGTTGGCGCCGCGTTCCCCTTCGTTCTCGCTGTGCATCCACAGCATCTCACCGGTTGCGGCATCCAGCGCGACCACGGCCCGGCGCGATCCGGCCGTGGTAAAAAGCACTCCGTGGACCATGAGCGGCGTCGCTTCGTACTGATATTCAGGGCGCGGGCCGAGCGAATCGGTCTTGAATCGCCACGCGACCTCGAGCTTGTTGAAATTGCCGGCATTGATCTGATCGAGCGGTGAGTAGCGGGTGATTCCAAGATCGCCTCCGTATGTCCTCCACTCGCCGTTTTTCGCACCCGACTGCGCGGCGAGGGGCAGCAGGCATGCCGCCTGCGCCAGAATCACGGCCCACCGAGCGATCATTCGCATCGAGCTCCTCAATTTTAGATACAGGCGAGATTATATCTCAGGCCGTCATTCCGGCGTCCATTGGACGCTTCTTTCGCCGTTTTCTCTCTGTCCCGCTATGCTGGGAACGTGCTTCATTTTTTCTTAATCGGGATCGCGTCCGCGCTGAGCGGCCAGACTTTTGACGTGACGCCACTGACGGTCAACCAGGGCGGGGTGCTTCGCGTCCGAAGCTCCAACTCCGCCGAGTCGGCACGGATGAACGGCCGCGTCATCCGGCTCTTTCCACAGAAGGAGGGCGGAGCGCTCGGGTTGATGCCGGTGCCCGCCGCAGAGAAGCCGGGAAACTACAAGGTCGAGCTCATCGACAAAAACGGGAATAGCCTCCAATCGGCGGCCGTTACGGTGCAGGACGCTCACTTCCCGACGCAGAACCTCATCATCAGTGAAGAGCTTTCCAAGCTGAAACCGTCCCCTGGCGAGACCGAGGCCGTAGCCGCATTTAAGAACACAGTTTCCGACATGCGCTACTGGAACGAGCCATTCGCGGCGCCCGTCTCCGGTTGCCTTACGTCGCCCTTCGGCGTAAAAAGGCTCCACAACGGAAAACCCACCGGGGACTATCACACGGGTTTCGATCAGCGGTCTCCGGCGAACGGGCCTATTCGTGCCGTCGCCGCCGGCGTGGTCAAGATCGTCCGTGAGTTCAACCTCCATGGCGGCACCATCGCGATCGACCACGGTCAGGGCGTCGAGTCGATTTATCTTCATATGTCGAAGTTCGCGACCACCGAGGGCGCAATCGTGGAGAAAGGTGACGTGATTGGTTATGTCGGCTCCACCGGACGTTCCACGGCGCCGCACCTCCATTGGGGCGTCTACGTCAATGGCGTTGCGGTTAATCCGGCGCAATGGGTCCAACTTCACGCATGCGCAGCCAAGCGCAAAGCGCCGCGCACCGCGAGTAAATCCGAATAGAGCCCCGACAAGCCCCGGGGAGCATTCCGTCTCTATCAGCCCGGATGATACGATTCCCGAAGTGAGAACCGTGATGAAACAAATCGTCCTGTTGCTTTCGCTCGGCAGCGCCACGCTTGTCCCGGTAGTACACGGGCAGGAGAAGCCCAGAAACATGGACCACAGTGTAGGGGTCCGCCCGCTTACAGTTGTGGAAGCCGGCATTCCCGAGATGCGGACCGCGATGGAGCAGGGACGGATCACGTCGCGCGAGCTGGTGGTCCAGTATTTGACGCGCATCGCACTTTATGAGGACCAGCTGCACGCAGCTATTACCGTGAATCCGCACGCGCTACAGGAAGCCGAGGAACTCGATCGCGAGC
>QHXU01000149.1:6583-15096 GCA_003223065.1 Acidobacteriota bacterium
ACTCAAGGACAACATTCATACGACGAACCTGCCTACCACAGGTGGCGCTCTCGCATTCGCGGGGTACATCCCGCCGTACGAAGCGACGCTCACGAAGAATCTGCGGGACGGAGGCGCGCTCATCATTGCGAAGACCGGATTGACGGAGCTGGCCAACTGGGTCGCCGGCGCACCCACGCCGATGCCCGGCAATTACAACGCGGTGGCCGGTTTTGGATTTAACCCCTACGATCCCCGCCGCGATCCCCGGGAGGCGACCTTCGATGGAAGACCAGCGCTGGCGACGGGCGGATCCAGTTCCGGAATCGGAACCGCCGCGAGTTTCTGGGCAGGCAACGTGGGCAGCGATACCGGAGGCTCGATCATAAGCCCGTCGAACCAGAACATGCTGGTGGGCATCCGCCCGACGATCGGACGCATCAGCCGGTACGGGGTCATTCCGATCACCGCCGATCACGACACGGCGGGTCCCATGGCCAGAACGGTGACGGATGCGGGCCATCATGCTGGGTGTGCTCGAAAGCCCGGCGCCTGATCCGAACGATCGGGCCACTCGAACCTGCACCCCGCCACCGGGCCGCGACTACACGAAATTCTTGACGGCCGGCGGGCTCAAGGGGGCGCGCATCGGAATTCCTCGCGCGTTCTACTTCGACAAGATCACGTTGCCAGGGCAAGAGCAGCCGCGCGGCGGGCTCAACCCCGATCAGGCGAAACTGTTGGCCGAAGCGATCGCCATCCTCAAGCAGCAGGGTGCTGTTATCGTTGATCCGGCAGACATCCCGAGCTTCGTCGACAAGGATCCGCAGAACAACTTCCTGTTGTGGGACTATTGCTCCGGCGCAGATCAAGCCAAAGGCAAGGACGCGAACTGTTCGGTGAACTTCAAGTACGGCATGAAACGCGACTTCAATCACTGGCTGGCGAGCCTTGGAGCTTCCGCGCCTGTTAAGACGCTGTTCGAGCTTCGGCAATGGAACCTGAGTCACGTCAAAGCGGGCGCGATGAAATACGGACAATCGAGGCTCGACATCTCGGACGAAATGGACCTGGAGGCGGATCGCGCGCGCAACGAAGCGGACCATCGCAAAGACCTGCTGCTCAGCCGCAGCAACGGCATCGACGCGGTGCTGAAGGCGAACCGGCTGGACGCGATCCTGACACCGGGCGGAAGCGGGGCGGGGCTTGCCGCCCGGGCCGGGTACCCAATCATCGTTGTTCCATTCGGGATGGCGCCGAATGCACCGGAGCCGCCGTTTCCGGTTGGATTCAATGCGAGACCTGCGCCGTTCGGTGTGGGCTTCACAGGAGCGGCCTGCAGCGAGCCACGCCTCATCCAAATCGCCTTCGCGTTTGAGCGCGCGACGAAACGCCGTGTACCACCGCCTTCCGCGCCCTGAGTACGGGCACGAGCTTCAGCAGCGATCAGGGCGGATGTCGCGCAATGGGTACACTACAGACAAGGGAGCTGCGAGCACAGCTTGATTGGCGTAACTGCATCTGATCGCAAATCAACGGAAGGGGTTGCGTTCAGAATCCTGGCGGCCCTCAGTGTCTGCCATCTTCTGAACGACATGCTGCAATCGGTGATTCCGGCTGTTTATCCGATTCTGAAGGTTTCCTATCATCTCGATTTCGGGCAAATCGGATTGATCACGCTGACTTCTCAACTCACGGCTTCTCTTCTGCAGCCGCTGGTGGGACTCTATACCGATCATCGTCCGTTGCCTTATTCGCTGGTGGCAGGCATGGGTTTCACGCTTGCCGGTCTCCTGCTTCTTTCGGCGGCGCCCAGTTTCCTGATGATCGTGCTCGCGGTAGCGCTGGTCGGCATTGGATCGGCGGTATTCCACCCGGAATCATCGCGTGTCGCAAGAATGGCGTCAGGCGGGCAGCACGGGCTGGCGCAATCGCTCTTTCAGGTTGGCGGAAACGCCGGGTCTGCCCTGGGGCCGCTGCTGGCGGCCTTTATCGTGCTGCCGGCGGGGCAGGGCAGCATCGCCTGGTTTTCGGCGGCGGCCCTGATCGCGATGTTCCTGCTCGCGCGAATCGGCGCATGGTACAAGGCGGCCGGATCGGTGTTGAGGATACCGCAAACGCGGAGCAGCGAGCCGAGGCTCAGCCCTTCATCAAGGAGAATCGCACTGGCGCTGACGGTTCTGGTCGCGCTCATGTTTTCCAAATTCTTTTATCTTGCGAGCCTAACAAGCTACTACACGTTTTACCTGATGAGCAAGTTTCACCTGCCCGTGCGAAGCGCTCAGCTTCACCTGTTTCTCTTTCTCGGCGCGTTCGCTGCGGGAACGATCGCGGGCGGCCCTGTTGGAGACCGCATAGGCCGCAAGCACGTGATCTGGTGGTCCATCCTGGGCCCGCTCCCGTTCACTTTGATATTGCCGTACGCAAACCTGTTCTGGACCGGCTTCCTCACAGTCATGATCGGGCTGTTGCTTGCGTCGGCGTCCTCGGCGATCATCGTCTACGCGCAGGAACTGGTCCCCGGAAGGGTGGGTGCGATCTCCGGTCTTTTCTTTGGGCTGGCATTCGGCCTGGGAGGGATCGGCGCGGCGGTACTCGGAGAATTGGCGGATGCGACGAGCATCGAGTTCGTGTATCGCGTCTGCGCGTTTCTTCCGGCGATCGGGCTTCTAACCAAGTTCCTTCCGGATCTCGGACCGCGGGCGCTTCGCTAAAGAGATGCAGGGCCGCTTTTATCGGGGCACCATCGGCAGGAACGTAACCGTGCCTGCCGAACGCATTCGCAAATCGCCCTCGCGTGTCTTGTCGACGACCGTGAGCGATTGAATGAAGGTGGCGCCCACCGGAGCGACCAGACGGCCGCCCGGCACCAGTTGGTCGAGAAGCGGTTTCGGGATCTCTTTCGGTGCGGCTGTCAGAATGATGCGGTCAAAGGGCGCCCGCTCGGCCCAGCCCTGATAGCCGTCTCCCTGCCGCACGGTCACATTGCGATAACGGAGTTCGGCTAAGCGCTTGGCTGCTGATTGCGCGAGTTCCGGCACGATCTCGATGGTATAGATCTCACGCGCGAGTCTGGAGAGCACAGCGGCCTGGTAACCGGATCCGGTTCCGATCTCGAGAACACGATCGGTCTTGGCCGGTTGGAGCAAGTCCGTCATCAAAGCGACGATGAAGGGCTGCGAAATGGTGGCGCCAAAGCCGATGGGGAGCGCCCGGTCGTCATACGCCTGGAATTGAACGGAAGGAGGGACGAACAGGTGGCGCGGAGTCGAACGCATAACGCGGAGGACATTGGGGTTTTGAATTCCGCGGGCTTCAATCTGCTCCGTGACCATCTTTTCGCGCGCGAGCGAAAAGTCCTCCCCTCCCTGGAGGAGCAGCAACCAGATGCAGCCGACCGCGACAGCCACACTGAAATGTTAGGACAATCAAATGCGAGCGTCCAAACTTTACTGTTTTGTGTCCAGCGGGTGGCGAGAGTTGTTGAAGAATTCGCGCTGGAGCCGAGGACTGACCTGGTCGGCCTTCACCGATCGTATGGCGTTGGCAACACCGTCGGCCCAGGCCTTCATGTCGAATTCACCGAGGTCTTTATTGGCCGGAGTCCCGTCGCCCGCGTAATGATCGGGGAACTTCGCGTACCACCAAATACCCGTATACACGCCAGCCGGCAGGTCCAACCGGTTTAGATCGGCGCCCGACTCTTTTCCGGCGCGGTCCATGTGCACAAGGTCGGGCCGGGAAATCAGCGTATGCGAGGTTTCCGATTCGCCGGCATGTTGATCCACCTTGGTCTGCAACTGCGGCCGCCCGGGCGGGTAAGGAGGGCGCATGTAAACGTACACGACATAGTCATGGGGCGCGGCCATCTGCGCCTGGGCGAAGAAGGGAAGCAGGTGATTATTCCCGCCATGTCCGTTGACGATCAGGATCTTCTCGCATCCGTTGCGCGCCATTTCGTCCGTAGTCTCCTGGAGGAGTTCCAATTGCAGCTTCGCGCTGTAAGCCATGGTGCCGGGCTCATGCTTCGCTTCGAAAATCTGGCCGAAGTAATACTCGGGAAAAACGACCGCATATTCACGCTCGGCTCCGTGTAGAGCGGCGTAGCGCACGTTGATCAGATCGGTGCCCAGAGGAAGGTGCGGCCCATGCTTCTCAATGATTCCGAATGGAAGGACGCAAGTATTCTGCGCCTTGCGAATTGCCTGCTGAAAATCGCCGGCTGTCAGCTCCTCCCATTTCACCGAGGATGCCTGGGAGAACGCAGATGTTGCGCAAGGGCCAGCCGTCAACAAGAAGACGGCCAGGGATCTCGCTGAAGTCTTCATTGCCCACTTCCCTCGATCTTATTAAGGAGACACCTAAATGCGCAGGAAAATCTTCCGCCGATACATCCAGAAGAGGATCAGCCAATAGGTCAGCAAAACGGCCGCGCCCCGCAGCAACGGCACGAGGGCATTTCCAAACACTTGGAATATTCGCGGCCCCAAGTGAATGCGAAACGAATCGATAATGAAAGCTTCGAACAAATGCGCCATCAGATAGGCCGCGATCGAATTCATCCCGACAACCAAGAGCGGGAAGGCCCACTTCCGGTAGCTTTTGACATCCACGGCCCAACTGAAGCCCGCCAGGAACAGGAAACAGAGCCCGCCGCTGAAAAGCGTCCAACTTGGAGTCCAGATTCTCTTGACGACCGGACAGATGCCGGTCGCATGCAGCAAGAGGCCCGCGGCAATACCGATGAAGCCTGCAATCACCAAGCGCTTCATCGAGACCCGCTCATCCGAGCGCAGCCAGCGCCCAGCGGCCATGCCCAGAATCATCGTGCCCAAGGTCGGAATGAAGCTGAGCGTCAGGTATCCGCCTCCGTTTGCCACAAACGGGTGAGTCCGCGGAAACAGGTTCAGAAACCACTGATCGAAAGCGATGCCCAGGTTGCTGTTCTTGTTCCAGTGCGCGGCAAAGCCCGAGTAGTGATGCGGCCAATCGGCCGGCACACCTACGGCCGCGTAGTCGAATCCGGGACCGGGCACAGGATACAGGGCCCATGCCAGCCAGTAGCCGCTCAGAATCGTGCCGAGTGCAATCCATTGCCAGCGCGGAGGACGAAATCCGAGCAGGAACAAGAAGGGATAGCCGAGTCCGATCTGCGTAAGCGTGTCTTCAAAAGTAAAGTTTGTCTGCGAGCTGTGCGTGGATCGAAGAAAGATACCGAGCGCAATCAGAAGCAGAGAACGCCAGAGCGCATGCACAAACATCCGGTGGAACGTGGCGCCTCGGGCCAGGCGAGCGGCAATGGAATAGGGCAGCGCAACGCCCACCAAGAACGAGAATCCCGGCTGGATGGTGTCGTGAAGGGAACAACCGGCCCAGGGAACATGGCTTTGGTTGAAAGCCAGCGTTTGCCAAAACCAGTTTCCCGGGAATGCTTGCGCGACGCGCGGGAGTTGCAGCACTTCGGCCATCATCAGCACCATCACGAGGCCGCGATATGCGTCGACGGCGAGGTTCCGAGTAACCGCCCGCGTTGTCATGCGAGCGTCCAAGGCAGGCGAAGGTTGTACGACAGCGTGCATGTTTGTCGGCTCCGGCTGAGTAACAGGTTAGTCCATTCGCATGCTAAACGCCAGGGCCCACGGGCAGTAGAATAGATTTCCGTGACTCACGGTCATCCAGCCCGCCCCTATCTTTGGGCCGTCATGGCATTAGCATGGACGGCGGCGCCGGATCCGAACGCCCGCGCGCAGAGCCTGACGCCTGACACGATTTACGTTAACGGCAAGATCGTAACAGTCGATGTGCGTTTTTCGATCGCCGAGGCGATCGCGGTGGCCGGAGACAAGTTTCTGGCGACGGGAAAGAGCGCCGACATCCGAAAGCTCGCCGGGCGGGGCACGCGTGTGATTGACCTTCACGCCCGAACGGTCGTTCCGGGGCTCGCAGACAGCCACCTGCACAACGCAGGCGGCGGATCCGGCGTGGATTTGTCGGCCGCGCGCACGTTGGCGGACGTGTTCGCGGCAATCGGCCGGCGTGTAAAGACCGCGGCTGCCGGAGAGGCCGTGATCTCCAATGGCGACTGGCACGAAGCGCAGCTCAAGGAGCAGCGTCTGCCGCTGCGCCGGGAGCTGGATACCGTCTCTCCAAACAATCCGGTCGTCCTGGTCCGAGGAGGGCACGAGTACATCCTCAACTCCGCGGCGCTCGCGAAGTGGTACATCGACAAGACTACCGCCACGCCAGAAGGTGGACAGATCAGCCGTTATCCTGATGGCGAACCCAACGGCGAGCTCATCGACAACGCGCGGAGGCTTGTTACTTTACCCGTTAACAGGATGACGCTCGATCAGCAGATCAACGCCTGGGCCGCACAATACCGTAAGCTGAACGCGGCGGGCCTGACGAGCGTGCGTCACCCCGGCACCAGCCTCGATCAATACCGCCTCTTGCAAGAGATGGAGCGACGGGGCGTGCTCACGATGCGCGTGAACGTGTTGCTCTCAGCGCCGCCCGACCCGGACGCCGCCAAAGTGCGGGAATTCATCGAGCGCTCGGGAGTGAAGCCCGGCGAGGGTGACAACTGGGTTCGGGCCGGCGGCATGAAGCTGGTGGCCGATGGCGGCTTCGAAGGCGGCTGGATGCGCGACCCGTACGAGGAGCCGTACGGAAAAGACCGCAGCTACCGCGGACTCCAGTTAATCCCGGCGGATCGCTACATCGGCATCGTAAGGGAGCTCAACCGTCTGGGCTGGCGCGCAGCCACGCATGCTGTGGGTGACGCCGCGATCGACCAGGTTCTTGCAGGTTATGAAGCCGCGAATGCACAAAGTTCAATCGCCGATAAGCGGTGGACCATCGAGCACGGATTCATTCCGCGCGAGGAGCACTTCGCGCGCATGAGAGCATTGGGCCTTGTGGTGAGCGTGCAGGACCACCTGTATCTCGCCGGGCCGAGCCTGGTGCGCTACTGGGGACCGAAACGGGCGGCATGGGTCACGCCGTTGCGGACGTACCTGGACCGTGGCGTCCGGGCGGCGGCGGGAACGGATTCACCCGTGGTGCCGTACCCGCCTCTCTGGACCATCGATCACTTCGTCACTCGCGACACGATCAGCGGCGGCGTGCTCGGCGCCGACCAGAAGATCACCCGCGAGGAGGCGTTGCGGCTCAGCACCACCGGCAACGCATATCTGACATTCGAGGAGAAGATCAAGGGATCGATCGAGGCGGGCAAGCTGGCTGACTTCGTGGTTCTGTCCGAAGACATCCTGACCGTGCCGGACAAGCAGATCCAAGAGACGAAAGTGCTCATGACGGTCGTGGGCGGAAAGGCTGTATTCGTCGACGGCGAGTTCGCCTCCCATTGAGCAGGAGTGGCGGACAACGCTTGCTACACGTCACAGCATTCCACGGCTTGAGCCAAGGCCTCAACGGGATCGCGCGTGGGGATGAATTCGTGCCCAACATAACCTTGGTATCCGATTTCGAGCAAAGTCCGCATCACGGCCGGATAATGGATTTCCTGCTGGTCATCGAGTTCACACCGTCCCGGAACCCCTGCCGTGTGCACATGCCCGATCCAGTCGCGGTATTGGCGGAGGCGACGGATCACGTCGCCGTTCATAGTCGCGACGTGATAAATGTCGAAAAGCAATTTGACGCGTGGCGACCCAACTTGCCGGACGATCTCGGCGCAGTAATCAATGTCGTCGCCCTGGTAACCCGGGTGGCCCTTCATGGGGTCGGATTGATCGCGCGAATTGAGTTGCTCCAGAACGACGGTGACGCGCTTCTCCCCGGCGTATCGAGCCAATTCCGCGAGACCCTTGACGGTGTTTTCCGCGCCTTGCGCCAGGGAAATCTCACCGCTTTCCGGATCATCGGCATCGATCCATTTGTAGCCGGTGAAGGCGATGACATTGGGTATGCCGCAATCGGCGCACTGATCGATCGTCTGCCTGGTACGCGCAATCACCTCCTCGTGATAACGCGGGTTATTGAGTCCTTTTGCAAAGACCGGCTCAGGCATTCCATTATGAGCCACGGCGATTTGCAGGTGGTGCTTGCGAACCGCGGGCCAAAACTCGGTTGGGACCAGTTCGATGCTCAGACAACCGAGACGCACGGCTGTTTCACAGATGCGGTTGATATCCCATTTGCACGCCGTTGCGTTCAGGCACCAATAAGCCAGTGATTGCCGGATGCGTCCGTTCCTGACCACTCGATATACCTCCCGTCAAGCGCTTCTTCGCTGCGCTTACACGGTGCACAAGGTAACGGCCTCTCGCAGGGAGGTCATCGGATCCCTGGTCGGGACGAATTCATGCGCGATGTAACCCTGAAAATTCAAATCGGCAATCGCCTTCGCGACTGTTCGCCATTGCAGTTCCTGCGTGTCGTCCAGCTCATGCCTGCCCGGCACTCCGCCGGTGTGGAAGTGAGCGATGTACTGGATATTCTCCCGAATGGTCCGAATTATGTCGCCCTCCATAATCTGCATGTGGTAGATGTCGTACAGCAGCTTCACGCGC
>QHXU01000149.1:15354-21714 GCA_003223065.1 Acidobacteriota bacterium
TTCAAGCCGGTCATGGTTCTCTTTGCGATTCCAGCCGTCCGGAATTGACGACTTTCCCTGCGTTATTGCCGGCACGAGTCCATATTTGCGGATGGTCGGCCAGTCGTCCGGCTCCACCAGGTCGATGCCGCTCAACCCCATTTCCGCCCCTTGACGGCACAGGTCGTCCAGGCTGATCTTCGAATAGCACCAGCGGGCCGCCGATTGCTTCAGCCTGCCCGCCGGGGCCGCTGACACCGGGCCGCTTGCCTGTCCCAGCGCTAATCCTGCGGTAATCATCTGAAATGCGGATCGCCTCGTCATGATTGGCGATGTTAGCTCACTTCCCGGCCCGCAGGCAATTGCGCCGGTAGGCGTCAGATCAAGCGCTGAGATACTCTAAGAGGCAGTTATGCGTCACCCGAAACCGATGTACGCATTGATGCTGCCGTTACTGGCTGTGATTGGGCGCGTGGCCGCGGCCGACCGTCCCGATCCCGCCGCCGTGGAGCGCGGGCGGAAAGAGTTTGTTTCAGCTTGCGGATTCTGCCACGGCAACGATGCTACCGGCAACCGCGCGCCGGACCTCATCCGCTCGACACTGTTAAATCACGACGAGCATGGCGAGTTGCTTGCCCCGCTGATCCGTAACGGGCGCCCGGACAAGGGCATGCCCGGCCTGCCGCTAAACTCGCAACAGATCTCCGACATCACCACGTTTCTGCATGCCCGCCTGCAAGAAGCGCTGCGGAGCGCTCACGTGCCGGGCGACTATCCGCTGGAAAGGCTGCTCACGGGCGACGCGAAAGCAGGCCTGGCGTATTTCAACGGTGCGGGCAGGTGCAACACCTGCCACTCGCCCACGGGCGACCTCGCCGGTATCGCGCGCAAACTTTCGCCCATCGACTTGCAGTCCAGATTCTTGTATCCGCGAGGGTCGCGCTCCACCGTCACGGTTTCGCTGCCTTCGGGCGAAAAGATCTCGGGCGACTTGGAGTATATCGACGAGTTCGATATCGCCCTTCGCGACGCTTCCGGAACATATTTTTCCTGCCCGCGCGATCGCGTGAAGGTCGATATTCACGACCCACTCGAGGCCCACCGCGAATTAATGAAGAAGTACACCGATACGGATGTACACAATATCTTTGCCTACCTGGAGACTCTCAAATGAGCCCTTGCCGATTGATTACGACAGCAGCGTTGCTCGCGGCAACAATGGCGGGACAAGGTCTGGACCCGGCTGCGCTGCTCAAGCTGCCGACCGACTCCTGGCCCACGTACAACGGTGATTATTCGGGCCGGCGCTACAGCCCGCTCTCCCAAGTGAATGCGTCGAACGTCGCGTCTCTGACGCTGGCGTGGGTATATCGCGCGAATTCGGTGCCCATTAAGTCGACGCCGCTCGAAGTGAATGGCGTCCTCTACTTCTCGGTTCCCGACCATGTCTGGGCAGTTGACGCGCGCACAGGCCGCGAGATCTGGCACTCCAAGTACACTTCGAACGGCGGCGACCATATCGGCAACCGGGGAGTCGGAATGTACGGAGACTGGCTCTATTTTGAGACGCCGGACGGCTTCCTCGTCTGCCTGAACGCAAGAGATGGCAAGGAACGGTGGAAAGTGGAACTGGCGGACGTGAAGCTCGGCTATTTCGCCACCATGGCGCCTTTGATTATCCGCAATCATGTGATCGCGGGCGTTTCCGGCGATGTGACGGACATCCCTGGTTATCTGGACGCTCGCGATCCTGAAACCGGAAAGCTCCAATGGCGCTGGTATACCGCGCCGCAGCCAGGCGAGCCTGGTTCCGAGACATGGCCGAAGGACAGCGACGCCATCACACACGGCGGCGGCATGACGTGGATCACCGGGACTTACGACCCGGAGCTGAATCTCCTCTACTGGGGGACCGGCAACCCGAACCCGGTGCTCGCCGGGGAGGGACGCGCCGGCGACAACCTCTATACCTGCTCGATCGTCGCCTTGAATCCGGACACCGGAAAGCTGGTGTGGCATTTCCAGCCTTCGCCACATGACGTGCACGACTGGGACGCCGTGCAGACCCCGGTCCTGTTCGACGGCGAATTCGGCGGGCAAAAACGCAAGCTGGTGGCGCAGGCCAGCCGCAACGGCTATTTCTTTGTGCTCGATCGAACCAACGGAAAGAATCTTCTGACCGCTCCCTTTATCGAGACCAACTGGGCGAAGGGAATCGACGCCGCCGGCCGCCCGATTCGCGATCTACAGAAAGATCCCACACGCGACGGGTCGCTAGTCTCCCCGGGTTCCGAGCGACCAACTGGATGGCGCCGACCTTCGATCCCGACACGGGCCTGTTCTACGTGAGCGCGCGGCGGCTGTATAGCGTCTTCTATCTCACCGCTGAAGGCAAGGCTGAAGGATGGGGCGGCCGCGATCGCAATTTGTGGGCCGAGTCCGTCATTCAGGCCATCGATTACCGGACCGGCAAGATCCGTTGGAGCCACGAAATTGGCCGGGGGGAGGGGATTGCCGGTTTGTTGACCACCGCCGGAAAGCTCCTCTTCACGGCCGACAATTCGGCGAATCTGCTGGCGCTTGACCCGGCGACAGGCCGAACGCTGTGGCATGTGAATATCGGCGGGCGAGTGGTCGCCTCACCGATGACCTACGAACTGGCCGGCCGGCAGTATGTATTGTTCGCCGTTCAGGACACTCTCTACGCCTTCTGCCGCATTAGCTTTGGCTGGTGCGAGACTGGTTCCCGGTGTAAGATTGCAGAATCAGTTACATGACAATTGAAGAAGTCGCGAAGCGAGCGAAGGTCTCGATTGCCACGGTTTCCCGCACGCTGCACAACAGCGGGGCCGTGAGTCCCGCCACCGCGGCGCGGGTCCGGCGCGCGATGGAGGAGCTGGACTACCGGCCGAACACGAATGCGCAATCGCTTGTGTCAGGACGCAGCCGCATGCTGGGGCTGGTCGTCTCAGATATTACGAATCCGTTCTTCCCCGAGCTGATCCGGGGATTCCAGGATGTGGCGTTGCAGTACGGCTACGACGTGCTGGTGAGCTCGACCAACTACGACAACACGCGGACGACCCTCTGCGTAAGAAGGATGATGGATCGAAAAGTCGATGGCGTGGCGATCATGACGTCGGAAATGGATCGTTCGCTTACCGACCAACTCGCCAGCCGGAAAGTCCCTCTGGTCTTCCTCGACGTGGGCAAAGTGGGTAAGGGCGTCAGCAATGTCAAGGTGGATTACGCGCAAGGAATCGCGCAAGCTGTTGATCACCTCCGCGCGCTGGGTCACAACCGTATCGCGTTTATCAGCGGACCCAGCAACCTGAAATCGGCTCGAGTGCGGCGCGAAGCGTTTCTGAAATGCCTGAGCGGGCGCGGCATCGCGGAGCATTCAGAATTGATGGAAGAAGGCAATCACAAAATCGATGGCGGCCTCAGTGCGATCACGCGGTTGTTGCAGCGGCAGAATCCGCCAACGGCTGTGCTCGCCTCCAATGACCTGACTGCGATCGGTACGCTGCGCGGCATTCGCCAGGTTGGGCTCCGCGTTCCGGAGGACGTCTCCGTCATCGGGTTCGACGATATCGACATGGCCCAATATACTGAGCCGCCTCTCACGACGATTCGGCTGCTGCGCTCGGAACTGGCGAGCTTGGCTTGCAATGCGCTGTTTCAGTCCATCAGCGGGAACGTCAGGGGCGCCGAGTTCACCATGGGCACCCATCTCATCCTGCGCGAATCGACGGGCAAGGCGAAGACGACGCGACGCGTCGTTATAATACCTTCGTCTGGAACTGGCCTCTGATTCGTCCGGGGAGACTCATTGAAGAGACGGCTTGGGACCATTCTGCTTTCTCTGCTGGCGCTGGTCGCAGTGGCGTCCATCCTCAGCCCTCCAACCAAATCCGATAAGGCCGGGCGTCCGCTCCTGTCAGGCGCACGGGTTGATCCTCAGGTATTGGCTATCCTCGAACGATCGTGCAAAGACTGCCATTCTGAAGCAACGCGTTATCCCTGGTACAGCTACGTGGCGCCCATCTCATGGCTGATCGAGCGCGATGTGGCGGAGGGACGGAATCACCTGAACCTCTCCCAGTGGAGCGAATACTCGCTGCAGCGCCGGGAAAGAAGTCTCTCCGAAATCGCGAACCAGGTCAAGGACGGCGAGATGCCGCTGCGTCAGTATACTCTGATCCATCGGAACGCCAAGCTGTCAGAGGCCGACGTGAACGCAATCTTTCAATGGACCCAGGTGGAACGCGCCCGTCTGATTGCCGAGAGTTTAGGGAGCCAGCGTTAATCGCGTGCCAGGGGTTTCCGCGGCTCCTCAATCTCCACGACACGGCCGGCCAGAACATCGCGCAGGATCTGGCTCGCTCCGGACGGCCACTGGATTTCGATTCGATCCACGCGCTGCGCCGCCCCCAGGCCGAAGTGGAGGCGGAGATCATTCTGCGACAGGTAGCTGCCGCCGCTGCGGACCTCATCGACTTGCGTGCGCCCCCCAGCGGTCAATTTCACCTTCGCTCCGAGCGCGCTGCGGTTGGACTGCGTGCCGGTCAGCTTGACCAGGATCCAATGGTTTGCGGGCCGCGCCGGCTGTTTAAGGAGCGACGGAGTCTCATTTTGATTGTTGATCAGCACCTCGATGAGGCCGTCGTTGTCGTAATCACCGAATGCCGCGCCCCTCGCGGAATGGCGCTCGATGAGCCCCGGGCCGGCGTTCTCCGAGATATCCGCGAACTTGCCGTTGCCCAGATTCCGATACAGGATCGCTCGATCCTTATAGTGAATGTCGATCCCCAACCGTTCGACTTCAGGGAAAACGTGCCCGTTCACGAGCAGCACGTCTTTCCAGCCGTCGTTATCAAAATCGAAGAAACCGCATCCCCACCCCACGAAGCGGGTATTGCGCGATATGCCGGCGGCGATGGTGGCGTCGTCGAATTCACCGCCGCCGCGGTTGCGATACAGCGTCTCGCGCTCATCTGAGAAATTACTGCGGAAGATATCCAGCCTGCCGTCGCCATCATAATCGGCGGCCGTGACACCCATTCCGGACATCGCTTTCCCGTTCTCGTCAAAGGCGACTCCTCGTAACAGGGCCTCTTCAGTGAACTTCCCGTTTCCCTGATTGATGTAGAGCAGCGAGGGTGTCTGGTCGCAGGCCACGTAAATGTCGGTGAGGCCATCATTGTTGAAGTCTCCGGTGAGCACGCCGAGCGAGTAGTTCTGGTCCGGCGCGGAGATGCCGGAGGCCTGCGATACGTCGCTGAATGTTCCATCGCCGTTGTTGTGATAGAGGATGTTCCGGTCGAACGGAAGGCCGCGCGGGCCGCAATTGACCGCCAGGCCGCGGTACCAACAGTATGGGTTCTCGCCGGGTTTGGGCGCCGCCGCAGGATCGAACTTCAGATAGTTCGCGACGAAGAGATCGGCGTGGCCGTCGTTGTCGTAGTCCAGAAATGCGCAGCCGGTGTTGTAGCGCACACGGTCCTGCTTGAGTCCGGCGCGCTCGGTTACCTCCTCGAAGGACTGGCCGCGAACGTTCCGGTAAAGGTGATTCTGCCCCCAGTAGGTGACGACCAGGTCGGTGAAGCCGTCGTTATCGTAATCGGCCGCGCAAACCCCCTGGCCCCATCCGGACGCGCCGCCGAGACCCATCTTCCGCGTGACGTCGGTGAAGCGTCCCTTTCCGTCGTTGTGATACATGCGGCTGAGACCGCCTTCGCCGGATACGATGAAGATATCGAGCAGGCCGTCGTTATCGTAGTCGAGGAACGCAACTCCGCTGCCGGTGGTCTCTATAATGAAGCGCTTGGTTTTGTCTCCACCATTCGGAAACAGACGAGTCAGACCGGCGCTCTCCGCAACATTTTCGAACCGGACGTGGGGGGGCGCGCCCGAGAGCATCAGCAACATCGAGGCAGCGGCGGCCAGTCTCACTGTTTCGGGGCCTTTTCGCCGAGCTTCTTGAGAAAATCCGTAAACTCGCCTTCCGGGGGCCGCTTCAACTTATCGATCACCGCCTTTTCGCGCTGCGCGTCTTCGGTCCTGCCGGCGTTTCGATAGGCGAGCATCAGGCTATAGTGGGCAGACTCACTCGCGGGCTGCAGCTTGACCGCCCGCTCAAGCAGGGTGATCGCTTCGCTGTATTTCTTCTCGTCGGACTTCACTCTGGCCAGCGCAACCAGAGCTTCGGCGAAAATCGGATTGAGCGACACGGCCTTTTCGAAGCGCGCTGCCGCGCCGGTCCGATCCTGCTCGGCGAGCAGTATCTGGCCCACCTGGTATTCTGCGACGGAGTCGCCAGGATTCAGCGCAAGCTCCGCTTCGAACTCCTTGCGGGCTTCCCGCAGGTTGGCCGGCTCG
>QHXU01000149.1:21815-46014 GCA_003223065.1 Acidobacteriota bacterium
ACACGGAACGATGCCGGCGTCTTCTGGTACATCTGGAAAACCGCATCGTTCCAGGCCTTCATATGGACCTTGGCGGTCTCATAGAGGACATCGGCGTCGTCCGGAAATTCTTTCTGGAGCTGGTCGAGCACGGGCCAGGCGTTTTCCAGGCGATCCCGGGCCAAGTCGCATTGCACCAGCGCGATTCCGGCCAAACGCCGCAAAGCCGCATCCGCGTTGCCGTTAAACTGCTGCCGGAGGTCGCTCGCAGCGGCGTCGCAGGCCCCGGTCGCTGCGCGGCTCAGTGCGAGAAAAGTTCGCGCTGTATCATCGTTCGGCGATGATGCGACGATTTTCTCGAGCATCTGACGTGCTTGTGCATACTGGCCGCGCTGAAACGCCTCGATCGCCTCCGTGGCGGTTTGGGCGCTGAGCAGCAACGCGAAGCCGAGGCGAAGCCGAGGAGTGCCAGGCAACTAGTGACCGGCATCGTCCAGCACCAGGTCCAGACCGCCGAAACGATGACGCAGCTTGCCTTCCAGTACGCGAAAGCCGAGCAGCGGCGGCAATCCCGGCGCAATCCGGGCCGGAGGCGCCAGGCGTTCGGCGGGCGGCGTCGCGATCTCGACGACCTGGCCGGAGGCGGCAATCTGACGGATCAGGGCGGTTGTGCGAACGTCCGGCGCGAACCACAACAGGATGCAAACGGAAATCATCTAGTCTCCAGATCTCGAAGAGCTTTCGCAGCGGCCGCGCTTTCCGGCTTCTGCTCGAGCAGCCGCAGCATTACCTCGCGGGCTTTGGCGCGTTCGCCCATCGAAACATAAGTTCTTCCGAGGTTCATGTACAAAGACTCGTCCTTCGGGGCCACACGGATGCCGTACTCGAACGCGGCGATCGCGTCGTTGGTCTGCCCCATCTGACGATACAATACCCCCAGATTGTTGATAGCGCCGGCATGGTCACGCTTTAGAGCGATGGCTTTTTGAAACCACTCCTTCGCCTCGCTGTAGTGACGCTCGCGAGCAGCCAGCAGGCCGAGTTGATTGGGAGCCTCGGGGTCCTTGGGGTCGACCTCGGTTGCGCGCAGAAACAGCTTTTCCGCGGCGGCCGTTTCGCCGAGCCGCGCCTTAAGCTCCCCGGCGTTCAACAGCGGGTACACGGCTTTCGGCAGCAGTTCGACGGCAAGTTCATAGTTCCGCAGGGCGGCCTTAAAGTTGCCGGCGGCCGATTCTACGCCTCCCAGGTTGTTCCACACCTCCCCGAGACGCGGATTGGCGGCGGCGGCCTTTTCCAAATAGGGGCGTGCTACCTCCGGCCTTCCGGCATCGAGATGAATCTGGCCCATCGCATTCAGCGCCTTCCCGTTCTCCGGTGTCCGGCGGATCACCTCCTCCAGATAGGCGAGCGCGTGCTCGGGATAGCCCGCCCAATAGAAAGCAGCACCCAGCTTGAAATAATTCCGCCGCGGCGGAGCGAAATAGTCTCCCGCGAATGGCAGGGCGATCCGCTGGCGATTCGCTTCATGCATCCGCTGGAGATCGGCAGCCAACGTCGCCGCATCGGGCAGGGTGGCGAAGAGCTTGTGGACGCGGCTATCCTCATCGATCAGGAGCATGAGCGGCAGGACCAGGCCGGGGCGCCAGTCAAGCAGGTAGCGACGGAACAGCGCGAAGCCCGCCACTACATCCGCAGACTCATGCCGCAAGTCCACAACTTCAACGTCCTTGAACAGGTTCGGCTTCTCGCCTTCGCCGACATAGAGCAATCCGGGTCCTTTGCGCTTTTCAGGCAACGGCACCGGATCGAGAAGCCATGTGTCGTGGGTTCTCGGCTGGTTATCGGCTACGAGCGCCGCAGTATTTGTCTGCTTTAAGATGCGGCGAGGCGCGAAGGGTTTCCTGCGCACTTCGTCGGCACCCTCGGTGATTTCATACCTGAAGCCCGCCGCGAGGCGATGGAACTCCTGGCGCGCGCCGGACGGCCACAGAATGGAAATGTTCGATGCCTCGCCGGCATCGCGCAACCCGAAGTGAAGCGCCTTGGTGTGTTGCGAGATATACCCGGAGCCGGCCTGAAGAAACTTGACCACGCCGTCCACTTCGACGCGCGCCCCTATGGCGTCGCGATTCGACTTCATGCCGACAAGCCGGATGGCGAGCGACTGGCGGCCGCCTGCACTGTCGTTCCGGAACGCTTTCACCTGCGGCCCGAGGCGGCTCTTAAGCAGCAGGTCAAGGTTTCCGTCGCCGTCAAGATCGGTGACGGCAAAGGCGCGGCTGTCGAGGGCGCAGTTCAGTCCGCTCACGCCGGAGAAATCATAATAGCGGCCATTCCGGCGGACGTAGAAGACGTTCGGCTCGCGGCCGTTCCAGCTATAATCTTCGCGGATGAACTGGTTGATCGCGTTCCAACCGTTCTCGTACTCCTCCGACCGTTCGGCGACGGTGGGCGACTTGGATACCACCTGGCGCCAAAAGAAACTCATTACGTCGGATTCCTTGGGACCCGTCAACATCCCGCAGGTCACGTAGATCTCCGGCGCGCCATCGTTGTCGAAGTCATGAGCGTCCGCAGACCAGGCCCAGCGGCCCATCTCAACTCCTTGCCTGGACCCGGTCTCTTCAAACGTCCCGTCACCGCGGTTGCGGTAGAGCGAATTGCCCTTGGCATGGCGGCGATAGGCCTCGCGCAGTTGCTCGTCGCGCGCCGGGCGAAAGGCCGGCTGCCGCACTACGCGTTGCCCGGCATCGCTCCACATGTTCGACACGTACAAATCCGGCCGGCCGTCGCCGTCGTAATCGAACCAGGAGACGCTCATCCCGGGGCCGATGTCCTCGACGCCCGCTGCCCGCGCGACGTCTCGAAAGCTGCCCTCGCTGTTCTTATAGAGGTTGTGGCGGCCGAAGTCGTTGGCGACGTAGAGGTCGGGCCAGCCGTCGCCATCGTAGTCGCACCAGCCCGCGGCGAAGGTGAAGCGGTTGTTGTTCTCGTTAAGCCCGGTTGACGCAGTAACATCCTGGAAGGTTCCGGATCCGTCCGCCTCGATCTGGTTGCGAAAAAGGTAATTGGCGGGGCCGTTTTGCGCGTCGTGATACGGAACGGGATAGCGATACTGGTCCTCGGTCTGGAAGTAATTGTAGGTGCACAGGTACAGGTCGACGCGGCCATCGCGATCATAGTCGGCGGCCGACATTCCGGTAAATGTGCCTTCGGGCGGCGTGTGAAAGTGGAAGGCGTCAGGCCTTAGCGCGAAGGTTCCGCCGCCCTGGTTGAGGAACAACAGCGGCCCTGCTCCGCGCAAGACGACCAGGTCCTGGCGGCCACTGTTCCTGATATCGAGAAACAGGGCGCACGAAGTGTCATCGAGGATGCCGACACCGGCCTGCTCCGTAATGTCGAGCATCCGGCCGTCGTGGAGTTTATAGAGCCGGTTCGGCAGGCCACCGGGCTGGCAGACGTACACTTCGTCCCAACCGTCGCCATCGATGTCACCAACAGCGATTCCGTTGTTCCCGTAGACATCGATGCCCGAGGTGGAATCGATGCGCGCCCGCCAGTAAGGGATTCCGCGCAGCATCTGCTCGCGGAACTGATCGTCAGCGCCGAACAGCTCCGCGGTTATGTCGCCGAAGAGCGGCTGGCGGGTCTTGACCAGCGTCTCCTGAATCGGGTGGAACTCTACGAGGCGGCGATCTTTCCACGTTTGCTTCCACAACCCCACCCGATACTCGAGGCTCTCCGGCCGGGCGCTTTCGATTTCGTAGCGGACGATGTCGTCAGGCAGCACGAAATAGCGGGCGCTTCGAATTGTGCCGAGCGAAGCGAGCCACTTCCGCAAGCCCTCTTCGAATGACCCGGCGAGGGGAGAGAATTCGGCTTCGAACACCTCAGCGGCCACTGGCCGGTAGCGGACCGGCAGGGGCGATCCGCCGCGGAAGTCCGCTGAAATCGGCAAGGCTCGCGTCTCGTGAAGCCGATCGAGCACGGAGGTAATTTCCGCCGCCGTCTTCTCTACACCAAAGTCGTCGTTTCCCGGCAGGATGTACGGAGCCAGCGCCTCGTAAGGGCTGAGTTTGCGGAATCGAACCGGAAAGGGAGCGGCCGCACAGTGCTTGGGCCGCAGGAGGGCCGTTGCTGCGAACGTGCCGATAAACTGGCGGCGATTCATAGTGCAAGTCCGGTTGCTAGTGTCGCGGTAAGGTCCGCTCCCTCTGGCCGCGGCGGCCGGTGAGTAGGTCAGGAGCAGATGGAGGCGCGGTAACGGGACTAAACTCCAAGCCAGTCTCTCAAACCCTGGAACACCGTCGGTAGTTTCAGGGGGTCCGCGGCCGACAACAGCGGAAAGTCAGGCGGTGCGATGACCAGAATTTCGTCCATACCCTCTCCCGAGAAGAGGTAGGCGGTGTTCTTTCGATATTCCGCATACTTTTCGAATTCCTGCCAGACGTATTTATAGAACACCTCCAGGTCCACGTAGGAGCCGAGCGTATCCATTTGCGACGGAATTGGGGTTGCCGCCTCCTGGTCGGCGTAGATGAGCAGACTGCTGAAGGGTTTGATCTTGTTGCGGACGCCGAATCCAATCACGGCCACGGACGGCCGCGCGCGCCGGACCGCCTGGATGGTGGCCCACTCAACGAAGGTATTGTTGATGAGCAGCGTGCCGTTACCGCTCAGCAGAATGGCGCGGGCGAACTCGGCCAGAATCGGGTCCCGCGCCACGTGGCCCTCGGAGGCGAGGATCTTCATCTGTTTAAGGCGCGCGCTGAGCTGCCGCGGTCCGGGAACCTCCTGCGCATTCACCACATTCTGGACTTCCTGCATCAGCCGTTTGCGGTATTGGGCGAGCGACTCGTAGCTGTATTTCGCTACCAGATTCGAAGCGGATCCAAGCTGGGAGAGCATCCCGCCGGCTTCGATGATCCAGGAAGTGTAGGGTCCTCCTTTCTTGCCGGCGGCGAATAACTGGGCGATCGTGGGTGCTCCGCGGGCTCGATCCTCCCCGGTCAGGAGCACTGGCGCGAACTCCTCCTCACGCTCGGGCGGCTGGACCCTGATTCGCGTTCCGCGGCCCTGGAACCGCGTCCACATCCGGTCTGGACCGACGGGCAGTTGGGCGGGCGCGATCACGATGACCAGGCGTGCGTGACCGCTCGCTACCATCTCGGCATCGAGCAGCGGATCGAGCTGGGCGAAGACCTGAGAAACAGCGGCCCGCCACTCCGGATAATGCGGATTACGGTTGAGAAAATCCACCTGCTCGAGCGTGAACTGGCCTTTGGGCCAGGTTCTGTCGTTCACGCCCATGAGGCGCTCTATCAGACGGACGGGGTTGAACAGCCGTTCCACGGCCTCCGGACTGGAGCGGTCTAGCAGTCCGAACAGCCGCTCGTAGTAGCTCCGCTCGGCGGGAAACAAAAGCTCCCATTCCTTCACCTGGTCGACGCAGAATGAGGAGAAAGAAGCGGGCAGCGCATCGAGCAGGCCCTTGTCGATCAGGGCCTGCAGCTTGGGAGATACTTTGGCCGCGTTCGCGGGCATTACTACAACAACTCCCGCATCGGCGTGCCGGCGAACCCGCGGGTCTTGATGCCGAGCAACTCCGCGGCCGTTGCCGCCACATCAATGTGATGTATCGGCCGGTCCGTTTCGCCATGGGGGACGCCCATGGCGAGTAGCCACATGTTCCGGCATGATGGATCCCCGCTGCGATGGTTGAGGAACCCGTTTGCCGTATTGGCGTCGCCGTCACGGCCGAGTTCAGGCAGCACGAGCATTGTCGTCTTGTCCTTATAGCTGGGGTTGGTCTGGACCTCATCCCACAGCATGCCGGTCAGGCGGTCAGTTCGGGTGATCGCGTTGAGATACAGCGAGTACGAGCCCCAGTGAGCTACATCCATGTCCCAGAAATTAACCAGAATCAAGCGCGGGGCGAATTCGCGCATGACCTCGCGCGCGATGAAAAAGGTCAGCTCATCGCCCGAGGTGGGAGCCTCCGGCCCGTTGATATACTCGACGAGGCCGCGTACCAACGTCTCGCGCACGTGCCGGTCCAGGTTCCTGCCGGCCTTGAAGATGGTCCAGCCGACACCCTCGTAGCCCTCGTTCAGAATGCCCTCCAGGTGCCGCAGAACGTTTTCGCGGTTCGCGACGCCTTCATTGGCGCCTTTTTTCACCACCTCCTGCACGGCCTCGAGCAGGAGCTGCTTGGGCAGGACCACGTTTGCTCCGTAGGGCCGGCCGAACGCCTGGTCGGCGCTCCAGCCCATGGACGAGAAGCTTTTGTTGGTGGCTACGGCCCATGCATCCAGCGGACCAGCGCCGGTTTGTTTGCGATAGAACTCGAACAGCGTCGGCCCGGCGGGAGGCTCAAAACCGAAGTCATCGACACGCTGCCAGTTGCCGGTAAGGATACTGGCGGTGGAGTTAAAATGCGAAAGGACGCCTGAGTTGATGCAACTCTTGAAGAAGTAACCCTCAGGACGCAGTCCCACCAGGCGGGGAATATTCCGCAGCCCCTCCGGCGCAAACGTTTCGGAATAGCGCACGCCGCCGCCGAACGTGACTATAATCACCTTGTTGGAACTTCGGCCGGGAGCCGGCTCTTGCGCGCGGAGCCAGCCCGGCAGGATACGGTTGGCAATGGAAAGCCCAGCGATCTGAACAAAGCGCCGCTTCGACAGGCCCGGCATCGTCAGTACTCGGTGATCTCGCCACCACCGATTTTGCGCCGAACGTTCGGGCCAAGATCGAGCGGATGATCGTAGCCGGCCTTGATCTCGCCGGTCGGCGAATAATACGGACCGATATCGCAGGCCATGCTCCCTTTGCCTTCCGCAACGAATTCGATTGACGTGATCAGTTTTGCCGACTTGTAGCCGTAACGTGCAGGATCAACCAGCCGCAATGGCGCGCCATGGCGGTCTGCCAGCGGTTGGCCGTTCATATCCATCGCGAGCAGAACACGCGGCGAGAGCAACTCCTGAGTCGCAAAATACTCATACCACTTGTCCGCGCATTCGACGCGCACGGCCTTCGCGGTCTTTTTCGGCTTCACAGCTTCGAGCAGATGGCCAAACCGGAACCCGCCCCAATCCGCGCGAGCAGACCAGCACTGCACGCACTTCAGCCGCGTGTTTTGCGACTCGTGCGGAAACCGCCGCAGGTCCGCAACCGATAAGCTCAGGGGATTTTCGACGAGGCCCTTGACCTGAAGCCGGTACGATTTCTGATCGACCGGCGGAACCGGGCTGTACCACATTAGCCGAAAGTGATACTCATCCGGCGTGTCGCTGGGGAGGAGAAGCTTGGTATCGGCCCCACGCAACGTGGCCGCCACTGCCGACGCCATGAACATACGCCGGTTCATACTAGGCACTTCCACGTCATTTTACTCCTGTCGACGCCGTCAGGTGTTCATGAATCGCGCGGTGCTCCGCAGCCTTGTCAGGCTGGCCCAAGCGATCATAGACGCGCGCGAGGTGGTAGTGAACCTCGGCTTGATTGGGGTTGATCACAACGCTGCGTTCCAGCTCGGCGGCGGCTTCCGGGAACTTGCGCTGTTTCTCGAGGAGGACACCGAGCTCGTAGTGGCTCTCCCACTGACTGTTTTTCAGTCCAATCGAACTCCGCAGGAGTTTTTCAGCCTTGGCCTGGTCGCCACCGCTCATGAGAAGCCCCTTGGCGTAAACGAATTGCGCCTGCGGGTCGTTCGGATTTGCGGCGGCCCAGGCCGCAAACCGGGGCAGGATCTCGGGAAGACGCCCGGCGGCCTGGTCCAGCATCTTGCTGAGGAACACGTATGGTTGTTGGACCTCGGGAGCGAGATCGATGGTCCGAAGAAACGCGTCGACTGCGTCGGCAAACCGGCGCTGGCCATAATAAGCGACGCCGAGTGCCAGCTCCAGTTGCGCGCTCTTGTCAAATACCTTGCATCCGCGCTCCAGGATCTTGACAGCCGGGTCGAACTGCTGGCGCAGAAGGTACACATGCGCGGCTTCAAAATAGTAGGACTCTTCGTAGGGACTGAGCTGAATAGCTTGTTCGTATTCAGCGGCCGCTTTTTCGAGTTCGCCCTTGGCTTCGTAGGCCTTGCCGAGGCGCTCGTGGGCGCTTGCGGTCTGGGCTGGAGGCGCAAACAACAACAGGAGCGGAGCCAGCAACATCCAACTAATTCTACGACGCAGCGAGTTGGAACGGAGCGGCTCCGCGGAGCCGCTCCCCAAACAGGAAAACGTCAGAACAGCAGGCGCAGCGCAAACTGCATGTGCCGCTCGCTGCCGGCCTGAGTGCTGGTGATGCGGCCGAAGTTCGCGTTCTGCCGGTTATTGTCAGGCAGATTGAACTGCGGCGTGTTCGCGATATTAAAGGCCTCTCCGCGGAACTGCAGGCTCCATCGCTCCGTGAAGCGGAAGTTCTTGGCCAACGAAAAGTCCACGGAGCGGGTGGGCGGTCCATAGTTCGTCTGAAGTCCGATGTTGCCCTGCGTCAATGCCGCCGGCGCCGCTACGTTCGAAATGTCGAACCATTGGTCGGGTCTGCGGCCGCCTTGAGGCGCAGCGTTAGGATCTTTTCCAGGCACAACATCGGGGAAGCAGTTTGCCCAGACACCCTGGCAGCCGCTCGACCGAAGCGTGAACGGCTGACCCGTGTGAAACGTCAGGATGCCGTTGGCCTGCCAGCCTCCCACCACGAAATCGAGCGCCCTGTTAATATTGGCGGCGTACGACTTACCCCGGCCGAACGGGACGTCATAGACGAAGCCGGTGGTGAAGTTGTGGCGGATGTCCCAGGCGGCGCTGCCGTAGGACGCCGAAATATTCCGGTTGTCCTTATAGCCGAATCCGCTGGATCCACTCAGTGTCGTGCCGCTGTTAGCCAGGGCGTGCCCCCAGGTGTAGGAACTGATGAACTGGACATTGTGCGATAAGCGCTTTTCCAGCTTGGCGGTCATAGCGTCGTAGTTCCCATAGCCGAAGGTCGCAGTACCCGAAATGCTGCCGAGTTCCTTGACCGGCCGGAGGTCGGCGCTGTTGATACTGGAAGTGGTTGCAAAGTTGCGAAAGGCATTGAAGTCGGGCTGCAGAAGCTGATGCGAAGAGTGGTTGCCCTGATAGCCGAGTTCGAGGGCCATTTGGCCTGGCAACTGCTGCTGCACCACGAGGCTCCACTTTTGGACCATGGGATTGCGGAAATCCTGCGAAACCGAACGGAACTGCAATGACGACACAGGCTGGGTTGTAAACACGTTAACCGGGAAGCCCACGGAGACTCCGCCAATCGGCTGTCCATTGGCAAAAAACGGATTGGCGTCGAAGCCGTTGACGCCGGTCGGCCGGTTCAGTTGGGGCGACTCGTTGAACGGCGCGGATTCACCCCGATTCGGATTGCCGCCCTGCTGCTCCTCGCCCCCATAGAAGATGCCGAACGCGGCGCGAACGACGGTTTTTTCGCGAATGTTCCAGGCGATGCCGACGCGCGGGCCGATATCGTACCTATCCCACGGGATCAGGTATTGATCCACCGTGCCCCGGGCGACCTTGACCGACGGAAACAACGCCGGGTAGGTGATGCCGCCGAACGTGTACGGAGTGTTGAAATTCGGCGGCAGCGCGGCGTCCTGATTACGGCCCTTGGGGATCTCGAGTGTCAGGGTGTCGTAATTAAAATTGGATTGCCGGCCGAACTGCTCGCCGATCGGCGACCACAGCTCATAGCGCACGCCGAGCTGCAGGGTGATCTTGCGGGTCAGCTTCCAGTCGTCCTGAGCATAGAATGCCCAGGCCTGGCGGGTCGAAGAAATGAAGTTGGTTGTTGAGATCTGGCCGCCGTTCAGGGAACCGAGGATGAACGACGCGAACTCGTCGCCCGTGTCGGCACTGAAGCTCTTGTTCTTGCCGCCAACGTCGCTGGCGTTGGACGGAAACGCCGTCTCGTTCCGCGAGAAATTCATCTCGCCGTGGGGGTAGGGCACTTGGAAGAACGGGAACTTGATAGGCCGGTATTCGCCTCCGAACTTGAGGGCGTGGCTTCCCTTCGTGATCGAAACGTTCTGGATGAAATCCCACACATTGCTGAACTCCTTGGTGGGCAGCCAATCGTTGGCTCCGATCTGGCTGTAGCGTCCCATCCCGAACTGCGGCAGGCCGCCGTTAAGGGTCGTAGTCGGATCGTAACCTCCGATGCCGATCGCCTTGAACTCGTCAGTATCGGCATTGCCCTGAGTGCGGGCCGTGACCAGGCGGCTGTAGCCGATTCGTGTTTCCGAAATGAGGGAGGCGTTCCAAATGCGCGTGTAGCTCAACTGCGCATTGCGGCCCAGGTCGATTTCGCTGGCGCCATAGAAGTTAGCCCCGTCCAGTGCACCTTGGAAGGGCGCCGTATTTGTCTTGGATGTGTCAGACCAACTGATGCTGCCGAAGATACTGTCCTTATCGTCAATCCTGTAATCAACGCGGCCGTCTCCCTGGTCCGTCGTCAGAGTGCCGGGCGTGAGCACCGCGTAATCTTGTTGTGGATAATCGTTCAGCACAATGGGCTGATTCGGGTTTGGATAAAGACTGGCAATCTTGACGGCTGCCGGATCGAGCATGGTCTTCGGGATTTTGTTGCCCGCGAACGGAAGCCGGGTGTAGACGGCGCTGCTGGTGCCGCAAGCACTGAGACACTTGGTGGTCGTCGGATCAAAAGCCTGGTTTTGAAGAATGCTTTGCCCCGATGGTTCGGTGCCGATCGCAGACCCCAGAATGCCGGAGAAGTCCCCGCCGATCATAGCCGGCGTTGGAATCGTATAGAGTCCGCCGAAGCCCAGGTTCTGGACAACGCCGCCTGCGGTCTTGATCCGGGTGCCCTGGTAGTCGCCGAAGATGAACAACTTATTCTTGATGATGGGTCCCCCGGCAGCGCCGCCGAACTGGTTCTGCTTCACGGGAGGGCGCGGCAGCTTCGAGAAGTTGTTTTCCCACCGGTTGGCATCGAGGTTCGTGTTTTGGAGATTCTCGAACAGAACGCCGTGTACCTGATTGGTGCCTGATTTGAGCGTGGCATCGAGCACGCCACCCGCGGCGCGGCCGTACTCGGCGTTATACCCATTGGTAAGGATTCTTAGCTCGCCGATGGCTTCCACCGACGGACCGATGACAAAGGATGTCTGGTTGATGAAGTCGATGACGTTGACGTTGTTGTCCACGCCGTTCAGCAGGAAGTTGTTTTCGCCCGTGGATCGAACGCCGTTCGCGGAGAATCCCCCGCCTTGTGCATCCCGCGCTCCTTGCTCAGCCGGGAGAACGCCGGGAGACATGCGGGCGAGGAACGTGAATGTACGCTGGCCGCCCAATGGCAATTGAGTTACCGCGTGCATGTTGATGTTGGCACCCTGAGCGGCGCTCTCCGTTTGCAGCAACGGCGCGACGGCCTGGACCTCCACCGTTTGGTTGAGATCGCCGACCTGCAGCCCCAGGTTAACGCCGATGCGGTCGCCGGCAGTTACAATGATGCCTTTCTGTTCCGCCTTTCGAAATCCGGCAGCCTCCACGGTGATAGAGTAAGTCCCCGGTTTGAGTAGAGGACGCACAAACTCGCCGGTGTCTGTGGTCTGTACCGTGTAGGACAGACCGGTTGCGTCCTCCACGATAGTTACTTTGGCTCTTGGCACACCCGCTCCCTGCGGGTCGGTAATGGTGCCGGTGATGGTGCCCAGGTCACGTTGCGCGAATGCGCAGACACTTGCGAGCAGCAGTGAAAATGTTAAAGAAAGAACAACTCGGTTCATGCCCCCATACCCCTTTCGCAGCTTCGCCGGTTTGGCTACTCTTATTCTGGAAAACGAGGTGAAAACGTTTTCACTGTCACGTAGAATAAACCCGGTCAAGTCGAACGTCAAGAAGTTTTGCGCTTACAGCCCTCGGAGCCGCCGGTTGTGTTGACAACGTGTATGGTCTACTCTGTTCACTGGCTGTCCAGTGCGCCGAGTTTTGCACCCACGTTGCGGTGGGTCAATGCCACGACCCTATGAGCATTCGTGAGTTCGCCCAACGCGCCATTGTGTCAAGGAGACGCCAATGACAGCCCGCTCCAGGGTTTGCGTTCTTCTATTCGGCGCGATGGCCCTTGGCGGAACCGCGGTTTCTATCCGGCTGGTCGACATCGCCGCGACGTCCGGGCTTGTGCTCACGAACACCTTCGGCGGTCACGAGAAGAAGACGTACATTCTCGAAACCACGGGAAATGGCGCCGCGATTTTCGACTACGACGGTGACGGCGCCAACGACATTCTAATCGCCAACGGGACGACGCTGGAGGGTCCTGGCAAGGGTCCGCCGCGCACCGTGCAGCTTTATCACAACAACGGCACCGGGAAGTTTACCAACGTTTCCCGTGAGGCCGGATTCGCCGCGGAAGGTTGGGCTCAGGGCGTCTGTGTCGGGGACTATAACAACGATGGCAAGCCCGATCTATTGGTAACCTATTACGGCTATAACCGCCTTTACAAAAACCTTGGCGATGGCAAGTTCGACGACGTCACTGCTGAGGCGCGCCTGCCGGTGACTGGAGTCCGTTACGGCGCCGGCTGCACGTTCTTTGATTATGATCGCGACGGCTGGCTGGATCTGTTTGTATCCAATTATGTTGCCCTCGATCTGGCCAACACTCCCAAGCCCGGCGAGAATCCGTTCTGCGAATGGAAAGGGCTTTCGGTGATGTGCGGGCCGCGCGGCTTGCCGCTCGGCTATAACATCCTCTATCACAACAACAGGGACGGCACATTCAGCGACGTCTCAGAACGCGCGGGCATCCTCAAGCCGGGGGGGCGGTATGGGCTCGGCGTCGTGGCGGCCGATTTCGACAACGACGGCTGGCCGGACATTTATGTCGCCTGCGACCAGACCCCGAGCCTGCTCTATCACAACCAGCACGACGGCACGTTCGTGGAGCGCGGTGTAGAGGCGGGAGTGGCTTACAACTTCGACGGACAGCTCCAGGCGGGCATGGGCGTGGGGGTGGCCGACTACGATGGCGATGGCCTGCTCGACATCGCGAAGACCAACTTTTCCGGTGACCTCCCGTCGCTCTTCAAGAATGAAGACGGCAAGTTTTTCACCGACGTCTCCCAGCAGGCGGGCCTCTCGGCGAACCTTCTGCTCGGTTGGGGTGTCGCCTTCATCGACCTGGACGATGACGGGTGGAAAGATCTGGTCATGGCCAACGGACATGTCTATCCGGAGGTGGACCGCGCGAACGTAGGAGACCGCTACCGGCAGAAGACGCTGGTTTATCGCAATCTCGGTAACGGGAAGTTTGCGGACATTACCGCGCAGGCCGGACCGGCGCTCGAAACGCCGCGTCCGGCGCGGGGCCTCGCGGTGGGTGACGTGGATGGAGACGGCCGGCCCGAAATTGTCATCGTCAACATGAACACGACGCCCAGCCTGTTAAAGAACCGGGGGCCCCGGCAGAATTTCCTCTCGGTGACGCTCGAAGGGACGAAGTCCAACCGTAGCGCCATCGGCGCGCGGGTCACAGTGCAGGTGGCCGCCCGCCGCCAGATTGACGAGGTGATGAGCGGCGGCAGCTTCTATTCTCAAAACGACATGACCCTCTATTTTGGATTGGGCCGGGCGTCGTCAGTGAACCGGTTGGAGGTCCGCTGGCCCAGCGGCGCGGTTCAGGAATGGAAGGAAATCCCGGCAAACCAAAGGCTCCTTATCACTGAAGGTTCATCGAAGCTTGGGCAGCCTCAAGGGAGACGCTGAGAAGCTTAGGGCTGGAAGAAGATCACAAACCTGTCCACGACGGCCCTGTTAGAGAACGCGCTGTACAGCGCAAGGCGTTTTGCGTCGCCGGCGCAGTCGAAACAGACGATAGCGCATGGGTTGGCATCAACAGGCTGTGGATAGCGCGTTGAGGCGTTCTGAACCCCTGTGTGGACGAACAGGATGTGAGGCCGGCGCTCACGCAGCAGTGCTTGAAGCGGGTATTCAAGCTGGAGGTTCGTAATGTCGATTCCCACCGTGCCGCAGGCCCGAGCAGCAAGGAAACCGGCCGCCCGTTTATAAGTAGCGCCATTAGTCAACTGGCTTATGTCGGCAAAGTATTGTTCATCGCGCGAAACGCGCAGGACGCTTCTGACTCCTTTGAGCGGCCGCACCCAGTTTTCGAATACAGCAGGTTTGGCATCGTTCAGCAGAAACAGACAGAGGGTGCCGTGAACGAACGGGCGCAGAAACGGGGAGACCATGGCCAGACCCACTTCCGCGGCAGCGCCCGCGACCGGCGCGCCGGCCACGAACAGCGGAAGCAGCAGGCGTGACAGGAACGGCTGCCACTTCAGGTAGGCGCAGAATGCCACGAAGCCACACACGGGCGCCAGGGCATACAAGACCTGCTCATAACTCCGCTCGACTAGGCTGCGCCATGCCAACCCACAAAAGGCGATGAACAGGATCAAGAGGTGCCACCGATTGGGAGCGTTGGCCTCATGGTTCGCGTTCCGGGGCGGTTCGAAGCTGGTCCAGCGCCAGGTGGTTGCCGGATCGTTCACATCTATTCCAAGGCGGGCGTGCGCGCGCAAAACGAAGCGGTAAACACCCTGGTTCCATCCATTGCTGCGTGCGCCGAGCTGTTCCGAAAGATTGCGAAGAATGTTCGATGTGGTCTGTTTCCAACCAAAAGTCTCATTGCGCCAGCGGAAAAAACCATCGCCTTGCGCGGAATCAAAGCCCAGAATGGAGCCGCTCAGGTTGTAGTTCCGAACGTAATGCGGCGTATCCAGCCCGGCTGCGCAAAGAGCGGCGAACAACGCGCCAGCGATCATCCGCTTCGAGCGGTCCTTGGCGCGAGCGACGAAAACGGCCGCTAAAAGCCACGGAGCAAACAGGTAGGCTGTCGCCTTCGTGAGCAGCGCGAGTCCGAGCGCAGCGCCGAGCAGCAGTGCATCGGTTAACAGATACGTTGCGGTGAAGCGCAGTCCAAAATAGACGGCCGCGATGAGCCACATCGCCATGAAGTAATCGTTCTTCGCTCCCGTGCTGGCGAGGATGCCGCTGGGCAGCGTGGCGCAGACCAGCGCAGCCGTTGCTTGCCCGCGCGCTTTCGCGCCGAGCATCCGCGCGACGGACGAAACACCAATGATGCTTGCGACGGATGCGATCCACTGCGCAAAATTGATCAGACGGTCCCCGCCCGACAGCACATAGGTATGAAGCATAAGGTACTCGGCCAGCGGCTGTAGCATGATCTGGTTGAGATACGGTGTCGGGAAGAAGCGAACGCCGGCCTGCTCGGCCCAGTAGACAACGCGCGGCATATGGTACGCCATCGCATCGGCACTGTTGGGAGGACTGAAAGCCGCGGTAACGGCTGTAAGCGTCACGATAGCGGCGATCCCTGCTGCGCAGATGAGTATGATCGGATCGCGGATGGAGGGGCTTATCTTGAAATAGAGTGCCTGCTTTCTCGCGGCGAGGGAGGCGAGGGCCAGCAGGGTCACAGCCGTCCAGCACAAGAGCAACGGAACACGCTCAACCGCGTGGATCGAGCTCAGCAATTCCGTAATCGCCAGAAGGGCTACACCGAAGACAACCAGCCCGCGCAGGAACCGATCGCGGAAACCGTTCTGCGCCGGAACAGCGAGGGTCACCGCTGCGAGCGCGGCAATCAGGACTGCAGGTGTCATTTCACGGCCGAGAGCGCAAACGTCCGGCAAAAGCTCGAGACTCTTTCACCGTTGACGGGACGGATCACCGGTTGGAGGCGGCGCGTGGTCCTCTTTGCCGGGAGGGCCCAGCAGTTCGGTGAAGAGGGGCTTCAGCGCATCCGCCCACACCTGGTAACCCTTCACGGTGGGATGCAGTTTGTCGCCCATCATGCCATCGAGCAGCCGCCCATCGCGACCTGCGAACTGATCGTTAATGTTCAGATATCGAATCCGCCTGCCATCGGCAAGCCTGGAGAGATGCCTGTTGATCTCATCGATAGTGGGCTTTAAAGACGCATTGTCATTTCGAGGGAGAATGCCCGTCAGGATAATGGTTGCACCCGGCGCCTTCGTCTGAATAACCCGCAGGATTGCCGCGATGCCCCGCGCGATGTCGGTCACCCTGGCGTCATCGCCACCAGGGACAGCGGTGTTGTCAAGATTGTTGGTGCCGGCCAGCAGAACAACGATTTTCGGATTAACGTTGTCCAATTCCCCATTTTCGAGACGCCAAAGTATGTTCTGAGTTCGATCCGCGCCCCAACCGAAATTGGCCGCATTCCAGCCGAAAAAGTTGATCTTCCAATTGGCAAGGAGCTCAGGGTAATCGATGGCTCCCCACCGCCGGGTGATGGAGTCGCCCTCAAAATAGATGTCGATTCCGCCTTTTCTGGCTTTATCCAGTAACTGGGCGTGAGCGAGCAGAGAGTTCTGATCAGTTCGCGGAGCCGGTTGGTCGGCCGGAGGTGGCACTGACAGGGCGCTGGAGGCGCTTACCGGCGCAGCTACACGGTTCATGAACTTGTCGGCCCAGGCGATGAAATACTTCCAATTCGGTCCGTCCGTGTGCCCGCCATCGTGTTGGCGCCATGCGAGCTGGCCATCGAGCAGGCCCTCGTTGACGGCGGGCATCTTGGCGGTCGAGTAATCTTCCGAGATCCCCAGGTCGCTTGCCCCGAGGAGCCTGAACACGGGTCCGGCAGCAACGGCAGCCATGAAGCTGCCCTGCTGGTCCAGCCACTTCGCATCACCTTTCTCCGGCACTCCGTAACTGATGAAAGTGAGGCGCGGCGCGCACAATGCGATCAGTTCGTGCGCGTCGACAGGCAGATCGCCCGCGTTCCTGCTGCCAAACCTGCCTTCGGCCGCTCCGTACTTCAGAAAACTACCCGCCATCCAGTGGTATTCTCCGGAGCCAGTGAGGTTCTCCACGGCTTCACCCCAATTGCGGCGGTGTAGCTTCGCGCCGCCCTCGCCGGAAGAACCGACCAGAACCATGGCAAACCGGGTGTCGAAGGCCATCGTTACAAGGGCGGCCTTGCCGTAACGGGATACACCTTCAATGCCGACCTGTCTGGCGTTCACGGCCTTGTCGGTTTGTAGATAATCAAAAGCTCTGGAAGCGCCCCAGGCCCACGCCCGCAACGCGCCCCAGTCATCCGGTTTCCGCTGCTGGCCCTTGTTGACCAACCCGATGATGCCTCTGGTCAAACCTGCGCCATTGTCAGCCTGAATGCTCGCGGGATTGATATAGGCGTAGCCCCAGCCGTCCGCAATGAGCTGTTGGGTTGCAGGCGGATCGCCGACGGCCGCACCGGGACCGCCGGGTCCCGTGTGTTGCGGAAGTCCGCGGCCGAACATCATCATGACCGGAACGGGACTGGCAGCAGCCGCTGGTAGCGCCAGGGTCAGCTGAATATCGACATTGATCAATGGACACGATGAGTTGTCCACGTGCCCAGTGAGCTTTTCGCTTGTAACCGCGTGTTCGCCGATCATCGCGGTGGCTCTTTCGGTCACGGTCCAAGTCACTTTCGGCACGCTCGCGGGAACACGGCCATATACCTCCCGCTCGAAGTCCTCGACTATCTCGGGGCGCCTTTGGTTCCACCACACTGCCGCGGTCGTAACCTTCGTGCCGTTGTTCAGCGTTAGGACGTCAGGCAGATTCGGAAAAGGGTTGGCCTTCGATTCATCATAGTTGGCATGATTCGGCGCCTTCTCATTGCCGCTAGGGCCCGGCCGAAGAGCTTTGATTCCGAGCTGGTCCAGCATGTTCTGATGGTCCTCGGCTGCGGTCCAGTTCAGGGGTTGCGGCATTCCGCCCGATGTCTGCTGGCAGAGGACGATGGGAATCGATAACGCCGCCAGTAGCCCTATGGCGAAAAAGCCGGGCGCGCTCTGGAAGCGCGGTGCAAAGTTCACGTTCGAATCTCGAACCAAATGATACCTCTAATCAGCTGATCACGGGATCAGTCTGATGCCCGGCACTCATAGGCGGTCTATTGCCTTACGAAGTCATGCTGTCCGCGATTTACATTAGAAATCGGTCAGCGTGTCATAAATAAATGCTTTGACGTCCATTTCAACTTTCGATTTGCTTTCCGGGCGGGTTCAATTTATCGTTGTGTCAGACGGTCCCGTCTGCCCGTCATCGAAAACGGACCCAGCCGTCCAGGATCCAGAAACAATTCTAGAGTTCGTCGCAGCCTCATTCGACACGTGTAAGCGTAGCGGACATAGGTTCTTATGCAACGTTTGGTTGTCGTCGGCAACGGGATGGCAGGAATGGCGTGTGTTGAGCAGATCCTCAAGCACGCGCCCAAGTTTGAAATCACGATTTTCGGCAACGAGACGCACACCAACTACAACCGGATTCTACTGTCGGCGGTGCTGGCCGGCGAAAAATCCCTCGATGATGTCACTCTCCATCCGATCGACTGGTATCGCGAAAAGGGGATCGCGCTCAGGCTGGGGGTGGGTATCGTCGATGTCGACGCCTGCGCAAAAAACGTCACCGGCGACGACGGCAGTGTAACCGGATTCGACAAGTTGCTGCTGGCGACGGGAAGCTCTCCCGTCATCCCTCAGATCGCAGGGGTGAACAATGACGGCGTCTTCACGTTCCGAAACATGGAGGACGCACGCGCGTTGCTCGAACGCTCGCGGCCCGGAATAAAAGCGGTAGTGATCGGCGGAGGTCTGCTGGGACTGGAAGCGGCCCGAGGGCTTCAGGTGCAAGGGTGTGACGTCACGGTGGTCCACTTAATGGACACGCTGATGGAGCGGCAGCTCGACACGGCAGGTGGAACCTACCTTATACGAAAAATGGAACGGCTGGGGATGCGTGTGCTCCTCCACCGCCGTACTCGAACGATTCTCGGCGAGGGACGTGTCGAGGGCGTCGAGTTTGATGACGGCGACCGGATTCCGGCGGACCTGGTGGTGATCGCGGCGGGCATCCGGCCCAATGCGGAACTGGGCCGGCGCGCCGGTCTGACGGTGAATCGCGGGATCGTGGTGAACGACTACATGGAGACGTCCCACCCGGATGTTTTCGCGGTCGGCGAGTGCGTGGAGCACCGGCATGTCTGTTATGGGCTGGTCGCGCCGTTGTTCGAGCAGGGCAAGGTACTGGCGGCGACAATCACGGGAAATCGCGGACCGGTTTACGAAGGTACGGTGGAGGCCGCCAAGCTGAAGATCATGGGCGTCGACGTCTTCTCGGCGGGCGATTTTCGCGAGGCCTCTCCCGACGATGGAATCGAAGCTGAAGCTGTTCGCTACGAGGATTCCGCTCTGGAAATCTACAAGAAAGTGGTGCTGGCCGGCGGCAAGCTTAGAGGCGTGATTCTGGTGGGCGATACCTCGGACAGCCATCGCTACATGGACTGGCTACGCAACGGTGTTGATGTGACCAGGAAGCGGAGACGGCTCCTGTTCCCGGAGCCGGTTGAAGACGCTGGCTTCGACGTAGCGCAGATGTCAGATAGTGAAACGATCTGCGGTTGCCTCGGCGTCTCGAAGGGCGACATCATCCAAGCGATTCACACGCGCGGCGTGAACACGATGGCGCAGCTCAAAGAATCGACGCGGGCGTCCACCGGTTGTGGGAGTTGCACCAACCTGTGCGAGCAATTGCTGCGCGCCGTTGCGCCGGAGTTCCAGGAAGAGACGAAGACGACGCTGTGCGCCTGTTTCCCTTTTTCCTACGAGCAACTCCGCGAGATCCTGCTCAGCCAGAAGCTCAAATCCGTGCAGGAAGTGCTGAACGTCTATGGCAATCGCAAGGGCTGCGAGGTATGCAAGCCGGCGTTGAGCTACATGCTCGATATGGTCTGGTGCGGCGAGCACGAAGAGGACCGCTCGGCGCGGTTCATCAACGACCGGGTCCATGCCAACATCCAGCGCGATGGAACCTTTTCGGTGGTGCCGCGGATTCGCGGCGGCGTCACCTCGCCGGACGAATTGCGCCGCATCGCCGATGTGGCTGAAAAGTACAGTGTCCGGATGGTGAAGATCACCGGCAGCCAGCGCATTGATCTATTGGGCGTGAAGAAATCGGACCTTCCGAAGATTTGGGCTGACCTCGGCATGCCCTCCGGCCAAGCCTACACGAAGGGTGTCCGCATGGTGAAGACGTGCGTCGGCACGGAATTCTGCCGGTTCGGCGTACAGGATTCCGTCGGGACGGGCATCGAACTGGAGCGGCGTCTCGAGAACCTCTATACGCCGCACAAGGTGAAGATGGGCGCCGTCGGTTGTCCGCGCAACTGCGCCGAGGCGACCGTGAAGGACATCGGCCTGGTGGGACAAGAAGGAAGCTGGCAGGTGGTGGTGGGTGGGGCGGCGGGCAAGAACGTCCGAAAGGCGGATTTGTTGATCACGGTGGAAACGACGGAGGCGGCGATCGAGGCCGCCGAGCTGTTCTTCCAGTATTACCGCGAGAACGCAAACTACCTGGAGCGTACCTACGATTTTGTCGAGCGCATGGGCATCGAGAAGGTCCGGAAGGAGACCGTCTACGCGACGCAGCCGGAGAGACTCAAACTGCTCGACCGGCTCCAGCGATCGAAGGCCCTGGCCAAAGACGCCTGGCTGGAGCGGGAAACTCCCGTCCATCCGACTCAGTTCATTCAAATCGAGCCAATGGAGAATGTATTCGCATGATTCCCGAAAACAAGTGGACACGCATCACCACGGCCGAAAGTGTTCCTTTGCGCGAGGGCCGGGCGGTCAGACTTGGCGGCGTGGAGATCGCGATCTTTAATCTGGGCGATCGCGTCCTGGCGATCGAGAACCGGTGCCCGCACCAGGGCGGGCCGCTGTGCGACGGTATCGTTTCGGGTACCACGGTCGTGTGCCCCCTGCACGGCTGGAGATTCGACCTGGAGAGCGGCGCGGCCGTGCGCTCTTCGCTTCCCGCGTGCGTGACTGTGTTCCCGGCCAGGGTTGAGGACGGCATCATCTCGGTCAACATCGCCGGCGGCAGCCGCATCGAGATGGAGGACGCCGCATGAGAAAGGGTCAAATGGACTACGTTTCGCCTGCTGAAGTTGTGTCCGACGCTTTGCGCGCAGCGGAGAAGAAGGCTGGCCTTTCCGTTCGCGATCTGTTGATCCGAGGTTCGCTCGCCGGAGTCCTGCTTGGATACGCGACGTCCCTCGTGTTCGTGGCGCTCTCGCAGGGACTTCCCCCGATCGTGGGCGCACTCATCTTCCCGGTTGGTTTCGCGATGCTGGTCTTGTTGGGGCTGGAACTGGCCACCGGCAACTTCGCTCTGCTGCCGGCGGCCCGGCTGGATGGGCGAATCTCCAGTGGCGCGATGCTGCGTAACTGGGCGTGGGTGTATGTGGGGAACCTGCTGGGCAGCGCGTTTTATGCGCTCTTGTTCTATATCGCGATCACGAATTTCGGCGCGAACAACGGCGGAGCCTTGGGGGACCAGCTTCGGCAGATCGCGCAAAAGAAAATACTGGCGTACGCGGCGCTGGGCGCGGGCGGATGGGGAACGGCGTTCATCAAAGGAATCCTGTGCAACTGGATGGTGACGGTGGGGACGATGCTGGCGTTCGCGTCACGATCCACGGCCGGCAAGATTCTTGCGATGTGGCTTCCCATCACGACCTTCTTCGCGCACGGATACGAGCACTCGATTGTGAATATGTTTGCGATTCCGGCGGGGATGTTCCTGGGGGCTCCCGTTTCAACGGCCCAATGGTGGCTGTGGAACCAGGTTCCGGTGACGCTTGGCAACATTGTGGCGGGCGCGCTGTTTACCGGCATAGCCTTGTGGTTGACATACGCACGTAGACCAGCGCAGGCGGTCCGCGAAAGCGAGGCTCCGGCAGACGCAGTTCTGGCGAAGGCGGGTTAAACCTACTTGTTGGCTGGCGGCGGCGTCGCGCCACCGATGCACCGCGCCGGCCAGCTCGTCGACCAGTTCCGGGTGCTGGTGACGAAGATTGTGGCTCTCTCCCGGGTCCTCTTCCAAATTAGAGAGGAACAACGCATCATCGCCCTCGAGCGGCTTACGGCTGGCTTCGGTACGGCCGTACTCAATGCCGTTGATCACCAGCTTCCACTGGCCGCGGCGCACGGCCAGCTGTTGGCCATTGGCCCAATGGATGGATTCGTGCGGGGAGGCAGCGCGCGAAGCAGCCAGAGGCAGAATGTCGCGGCCGTCGATGGTGCGGTCCGCAGGCAGCGGGACCCCGGCGGCCTTGCAGACAGTGGGCAGAATGTCGGCGCTCATGACCACCTCGCTTGACACCTGATTGGGAGGAACCGCCCCGGGCCAGCTCATCACACCCGGGACGTGCATGCCGCCGTCGAAGAGGCTAAACTTGAAACCACGAAAAGGCGCGTTATTGCCGGCCGTGGCGGGTTTCTGGTTCAAGCCGGCGCGGGCCTCCGTGGTCGCGCCGTTGTCACCCAGGAAAAAGACCAGCGTGTTGTCGCTGATGCCGGCCCCATCCAGCGCGCGCAAGATCTCGCCGATGCCGTCGTCGGCGGCCGAGAGCATGGCCGCATACATCCGGCGCTCGCGATCCAGGTCAGGAAACCGTTCGACGTACTTGTTCGGCGCGTGCATAGGATAATGCACCGCATTAAAGGCGCAATACAGGAAGAAAGGTTCCGACCGATGAGCGTTCACGAAGCCGGCGGCTTCCTCGGCGATGCGCCCGGTCAGATAACGGCCGTCCTCGAATATCTCATCGCGGTTGCGCCACAAGTCGTGGAAGTTGACGGTTTTGGGCTCTCCCCAATAGTAGCGATGCGAAAAATAGTCCACACAACCATTGTGAAAACCGTAGAAATAATCGAAGCCGTGCGCGTTGGGCGCTGTATCGGCCGTGGATCCGAGATGCCATTTCCCGACGAGTCCCGTGGCGTAGCCGGCGGGCTTGAGGAGAGAAGCGATCGTTTTCTCACCCGGCGGAAGCTCCCTGCCGTTGACAGGCACACCGGCGCGAATGGGGTTGCGGCCAGTCATCAACGCGGCGCGGGCCGGGGCACAGACCGGCGCGTTCGAATACCAATTCGTGAAACGCACGCCGGAAGAAGCCAAGCGATCGATATTCGGCGTCTTCAAATCACTGGCGCCCAGGCAGCCCAGATCGTGGCACCCCAGATCGTCCATCAAGAAGATGATCACGTTGGGGCGCCGCGCGGTCTGAAGAGGGACCGCGGACGAGAGCGTGGCAGCAGCGGCGCCGGCCAGCAGCTTTCTTCGCGAAACCATGTATGTCAGTCCTCGGGCACTCGAAACTTCCAGTCCAGGTTCTCGATCAGATGCAGAGATTATACGCCGTCGCGGCGGATGACTTCGCCAATGCTACACTCTGGGCATGGGAAGCGGCGCTAACCCATTCCCGCTTTATGTGGACGGCATGGGCGGCGCCGGACTGGCGCTTGGTCCTACGCCCAGGATCACCTCACTGTTGATCAAACCGGCATCGGCGGTGTGCAACCTCGATTGTGCCTATTGCTTCTACCTGGATCGCGACGCCGACCCCTATCGTGACCTTCCTGCTCGCCGCATGACGCTCGACACGCTCGAGCGACTGGTGGATACATACCTGTTCTACTCATATCCGAATAGCGTGTTCGCGTTTCAGGGCGGGGAACCGACTCTGGCCGGACTGCCTTTCTTCGAAAAACTGGTCGAATTCCAGATGCAGTATGGCCGCGGAGGGCAGTCCGTGAGCAATGCGCTCCAGACGAACGCGATCCTGCTGGATCAGAATTGGTGCGACCTTTTTCAGAATTACAGCTGGCTGCTCGGCGTTTCTCTGGACGGCCCCGAAGAGGTCAACGATCTGTACCGCTTTAACAAAGAAGGCCGAGGCACCTGGAAGCGTGTCATCAGGAGCGTCGAATTGCTGCATAAGAACAAGGTCGAATTCAACATCCTGTGCGTGCTCAGCCGGGCAAACGTCGACCGTCCGAAAGAGTTGTACGGGTTCTACCGCGGCCTTGGCATCGAACACCTGCAATTCATTCCGCTCGCCGAGTTCGACCAGCAAGGTAATCCATTGCCATTCACCATTTCCGCGGAGCAGTATGGCCGCTTTCTATGCGAGATGTTCGACGTGTGGTGGCCAGACCGCCGCAAGGTTCGCATCCGCTTTTTCGATAACATCGCGGAAGCTCTCGCGGGGCAGAAGCCGGGGACTTGCACCATGCATGAGACCTGCGACAGCTACGTGGTGGTCGAATACAACGGCGACGTCTATCCGT
>QHXU01000246.1 GCA_003223065.1 Acidobacteriota bacterium
AAAAGCTATGCCCGGGCCGTTCAGCTCTCGAAGATTTGCAGGAAGAGTTTCGGTAGAGATCACAGATTTCGCGCTATAGTTCCAGTAAAAACCCGCGCTTGCCTACGTTCTGTGCCCGCGTCGGACCCATTTGGATGACTACGCCCTCGGCCTCATGGATATGGCCGCAGAAGAAGCAGGTGGGCTTTTGCTCTTCGATGAACTCGCGGACGGCGCGGCTGCCGGCGTGTACGGTGTCTCGCACGCGATCGAGCTCAGTATTCAGCGGTGGCGCATGGCAGATGAGGACCAGCGGCTTTAGACCTTCGAATTTCTTAAGACGCGCGGCCAGCTCTTCTTCGCTGTACTCGCCTGGCGTGTGGAAGGGCGTCGGGCTCGAATAGCCCAATCCCGCGACGTGCACTCCCGCGATCTCGAGAGTGCCTCCGTGAAAGTTAACAAAGCCATAGCGGGCACAAAACGACGCGATGTCCTGCTCCGATTCGTGATTGCCGGGCAGCACGTACATTCGGGACGCGCGGCGCTCCATGATTTTGCCCATCTTGTCCAAGCCCCGGGCCCAGCTCACTAAATCGCCGGCGGCAAAGTAATAATCCGCGTCAATATTCATCAATTTTTCAAGCGAAAGCGCGTCGTTGTGAATATCGGAGAAGATCAATGCGCGAGCCATCAGCTACCATGGTATTGGAAAACATGTCGCAATCCTCCAAGCCAGACATCAATAGTTGGCTCGAAGACGAGTTGTATCAACAGTATCGCCACGACCGGAAAACTGTCGATCCAACCTGGGAGCGGATTTTTGAGGAAGACGGCCTGGGAACACTGGCCGGGAACGGCGCGCCGGCGCAGGAGACCCGGAATGCAGTCGAGGCGCCTGCCGTTTCGCTGTCCGAAGGCGACCAACTGGTTCCCTTGCGGGGTCCCGCGCTGCGCATCGCCGAGAACATGACGGCCAGCCTGGCGATCCCGCTCGCTACCAGCCAGCGAGTGATGCCGGTCAAGGTGATTGAGGAGAACCGGCGCCTGATCAACCAGCATCGGTCGCTTACCGGACAGAGCAAAATCTCTTACACACACCTTGTGGCCTGGGCGATCGTGAAAGCCCTGGAGAAAGTCCCGGCGCTAAACCAGGCATATTCGGAGAGCGGCCACGAGTCCTATCGGATCACACGCCGCCATGTGAATTTGGGGATTGCGGTGGATGTGGCCGGCAAGGACGGCAGCCGCTCGCTGAAGGTGCCTTCGATCAAGAACGCGCAGGCCATGAACTTCACCCAGTTTCTGGCTGCTTATGACGACCTGGTAACGCGCGCCCGGAACAATAAGCTGAACGTGCCGGATTTTGAAGGCACCACGATTTCACTCAGCAACCCCGGCACCATGGGGACCGCCGGCTCGATTCCGCGGCTCATGCCGGGACAAGGCGCAATCGTTGCCACTGGCGTTATCGACTATCCCCCGGAATACCGCGGCGTGCCCGAAGACATGCGCACTTCGCTTGGTCTCAGCAAGGTGATGACAGTCACGTGCACTTACGATCACCGCGTGATCCAAGGCGCCGAGTCCGGCATGTTCCTTGGCGAGCTGCAGTCGCTCCTTGAAGGCGAGGAAGGATTCTACGAGCGGGTCTTTGCCGATCTCGGCATTCCCATCCGGCCCGTGCGCTGGGAGCCCGATAAGGCATCGGCGCCCCTGATCAACACAGATCCATTGAAGCAGGCGGCGGTGGCCCGTCTGATCCAGTCCTGGCGCGAGCGGGGCCATCTGATCGCCGATCTCGATCCGCTAGGCAACACGCGGGCTCCGCAACCGGATCTCGATCCGTCGGCGCACGGCCTGACCATCTGGGACCTGGATCGCACGTTCCACGCGGGAACCTTCGGTGTTACCACTCTGCGCGCGCTGATCGACCGGCTGCGGCTGACCTACTCCGGCAAGCTGGGCGTCCAGTACATGCACATCGACGATCCCGAGGAGCGGCGGTGGCTGGAGCAGCGCATGGAGCCGGCGGCAAACCAATGGCCTCTCGAACCCGCGGTCAGGCGCCGGATTCTCGAAAGCATCGTTACGGCCGAGGGCTTCGAGATATTTTTGGACACGCGATTTAAGGGACACAAGCGGTTTTCGCTCGAAGGCGGCGAATCGATGATCGCCATGATCGACGAGCTGCTCGAACGCGCCGCTGCCACCGGCGCGCAGGAATGCATCATCGGCATGTCGCATCGCGGGCGCCTTACCGTGCTCGCCAATATCGTCGGCAAGAGCATGCTCCAGCTTTTCTCGGAATTCGAAGGCGACCCCGATCCGGATTCGATCGAGGGCTCCGGCGACGTAAAGTATCACCTGGGCGCGAGCGGCGTGCGCCGCACCTCGGCCGGCAAGGAAATCATCGTGTCGGTGGCGTTTAATCCCAGCCATCTCGAAGCGGTAGATCCAGTGGTCGAGGGCATCACGCGTCCCACGCAGGACCGTCTTGGCGACGCAGCTCGCGAGCGCGTCATCCCGGTGCTGATCCACGGCGACGCGGCCATGGCGGGGCAGGGCAGCGTCGCGGAAACGCTGAATCTGTCGCAGATTGACGGCTACGAGACCGGGGGCACGGTGCACCTGGTGATCAATAACCAGATCGGATTCACGACGAACCCGTTCGAGGGCCGTTCTTCCACCTACTGCACCGACGTTGCGCTCATGGTGCAGGCGCCGGTCTTTCATGTGAACGGCGACGATCCGGAAGCGTGCGTGCGCGCCACGCAACTCGCTTACGATTATCGCCAGCGGTTTCACAAGGACGTCGTGATCGACATGGTGTGCTACCGCAAGCACGGCCACAATGAGGGAGACGATCCAAGCTACACGCAGCCCATACTCTATCGCAAGATCCGCCAGCAGAAGCCGGTAACCGAGAGCTACGCCGAACGCCTGGAGCAGGAAGGCGTGACTACGGCAGCGGAGGTCAAATCCTGGCAATACGGCCAGAAGAAGCGCCTCAACGAGATTTATGATGAGGCACAGCAGCACCAGGAGCAGTACGAGCTTCAGGAATTGAGCGCGATTCCGGCTTCGGCGATTCCCACCGATCATCCGCCGACCGCCGTCGAGCGGGCCGTGCTCGAGCGCATCATTCAAGGCGTAACGAGTTTCCCAGCGGATTTTCACCTGCACCCAAAGCTGTCCGGGTCGATTCAGAAGCGCCGGGAAGCGCTCGAGGCCAACCACATCGATTGGGCGCTGGCGGAGACGCTGGCGTTCGGCAGCCTGGTGCTGGAAGGGACTCCCGTGCGGCTTAGCGGGCAGGACAGCGGGCGCGGCACATTCAGCCAGCGCCATGCTGAGTTTCACGACGCCGAAAGCGACCGTGTGTACGTCCCACTGCAGCACCTGGCTCCGGGACAGGCGCGCTTCGAGGTGTTCAACAGCCCGTTGTCAGAGTATTCCGTCATGGGCTTCGAGTTCGGATATAGTGTCGCCGATCCCTTGACGCTGGTGCTTTGGGAAGCCCAGTTCGGCGATTTCGCCAACGGCGCGCAGATCGTCATCGACCAGTTTGTCGCTGCGGCGGAATCGAAGTGGGGACAGCCGAGCGGCCTGGTGCTGCTGCTGCCGCACGGCCAGGAGGGGCAGGGGCCGGAGCATTCGAGCGCGCGGCTGGAGCGCTATCTCCAACTCTGCGCCGAAAACAATATGCAGGTGGCCAACTGCACCACCCCGGCGCAGTACTTCCATCTTTTGCGGCGCCAAATGTACGGCGGGCCCGATCGCCGCGGCCTGCGTAAACCCCTGGTAGTGATGACGCCGAAGAGCATTCTTCGCCACCCCAAGGTGGTTTCCACCGTGGATGAGGTCACGAGCGGCGTTTTCCGTCCCGTGCTGGCCGACGAAACCGTGGCCGATGCGACGCAGATTCGCAAAATCCTGGTCTCGAGCGGCAAGATCTATTACGAACTGCTGGCGGCGCGCGATGAGCGTAAGGCAAGCGAGACGGCCCTGGTGCGCATCGAGCTGCTCTATCCATTTCCCGAGGCCGAGTTCGCTTCCGTGCTCGACCGCTATCCGCAGGCGAACCAGGTGGTGTGGGTTCAGGAAGAGCCGCGTAATATGGGCGCGTGGGCGTATGCGCGCGGACGGATTCAGCCCATGCTCGATGCCCGGAAACGCGAGATCGGCTATGCGGGCCGTCCCGAAAGCGCCAGCCCTGGCCCGGGATCGCCCAAGCGCCATCAACAGGAGCAGGCGGAGTTGATTGAGGAGGCTTTCGCGCCGCCTACGGTGGAGCGCAGGTCGCGCAAGCGGCTCGTGCGGCGGCGGAAGGCGAAGTGATCATGCGGGTCGCGCGGCGGGGCGCCTGAATAGGGCCGTACCCTCATTCGACAGCAGAACCCACAATCCATAAATCCCCAGCGCGGTTCCAAAGGGAATGTTCATGAGGTGCAGCGCCGACAGGATGATTGTCAGGATGCGGGCCCATGGCTGATAACTCAACAGGCCAAAGCCGGCGATGAGCCCGGGCAGCGAGAGTACCAGCACTACCACCATGATGACCGCGCCGATCAAGCCGAGAATCGCGCTGCCAACCATGTCCTCGTGTGAAGTTGCGGTGTAGTTCACCAGCCCGGCTAAACCGCCGAAGAACGCCATCGCGATCACGGCTGCCAGCACCCCCAATCCGCCCAACACGATATGCAGGATCGCCAGAATTTTCACGTGCTGCTGCATGTCAGATCTCCTTCCCCGCTCACTCAGTATACGCACCGGTCGCGGCGGGAGTTCGACGACGCTTGCATTTCGTGGGAAGCCGTGTATAATTCTTCATAATTGGCAAAGTTACCGATACAGTAGCTGCTTTTCGGTAGATGCTACAGCGCGGCTAAGGAGGTTAGTCATGACGGGGATGTCTCGGTCGACGTTTGCAGGCATTTCCTTGGTGGTATCGATCCTTTTGGTGCCCGGATTGGTCTCAACGGCTCGGGCTCAGGCAGTGGCCGTGGCGCAAGTGAGCGGGACGGTAACCGATGCGAGTGGAAGCGCCATACCGAACGCTCAAGTCGCTATAACGGAGACGGACAAGCACCAGTTGCGCTCCGCCACGGCCGATTCAACAGGCCGGTATTCATTTCCGAACCTGCCGGTGGGACCTTACAAGCTCGAAGTCAAGGCCAGCGGGTTCAAAGATTACGTGCAAACGGGCATTATCCTGCAGGTGGCGGCTAATGTTGAAATCAACGTCGCCATGCAGGTCGGCGCCCTAACCGAAAGGATCGAGGTGACTGCGAGCGCGGGCCTGGTGGAGACAAGGGACACGTCGATTTCACAGGTCATCGAACAGAGAAGCATCAATGAGCTGCCGCTGAACGGCCGGCAGGCGACGGCTCTGGTGCTGCTCTCCGGCGCGTCTGTGACGGCGCCGGGCGGCGGCATGGTCGGCAGCAAGAACTACTTCAGTTCCACCACCATTTCAGTAGGTGGCGGCCAGGCAAATGGCACGGCTTACCTGCTCGACGGCGGCGACAATACCGACACGATGACCAATGTCAATCTACCCTTCCCGTTCCCGGACGCACTGCAGGAGTTCAGCGTCGAGACAAGCGCCCTCTCCGGCCGCTTTGGGACGCACCCCGGCGCGACAGTGAATGTCGTGACCAAGTCGGGCGCGAACCAATATCATGGGGATTTATTCGAATATCTCCGTAACGGCAACGTGAACGCGCGCCCGTTTTTTTCCACCGCGCACGACAGTTTGAAGCGGAATCAATTCGGCGGCACCGCCGGCGGCAAGATCATCCCGGATAAGGTCTTCTTCTTTGCCGGCTTCCAGGGCACGCGGAACCGTTCGACTCCGCCCACAACCACCAGCTTCATCCCGACCGCGGCTGCGCTCACCGGCGACTTCAGCGCGCTCACCTCCGGCGCCTGCCAATCCAGCGGGAACCCTGTGACGATCAAGGATACGACCACCGGACAGCCGTTTGCCGGTAGCCAACTCCCCAAGGACCGGCTTAACGCGTCGGCCCTGAAGCTGGCCAACAACTACCTTCCGATTTCGGCGGCGAACTCGTGCGGCCGGGTGCAGTACGGTATTCCAACCACTGGCGATGAAGACCAGATCATCAGCCGCATCGACTGGACGCACACCACGAAGCATAATTTGTTTGGAAGATACTTCCTGGCGCA
>QHXU01000247.1 GCA_003223065.1 Acidobacteriota bacterium
CGTCACGATGCACGCGAACCGATCGAGGGCTGCGAGCTTTTCCATATTCGGCGTCAGCGCTCGCACCTGGTCTTCGTTTTCGAAAACACACATGAAGTCGCGGGCCGCGGCGACGAAGTGCGGCCTTGCTCCAAGCGCTGCGACGAGTTTCGGATCCGTCTCGCAGGGCTCAGGCGGCCGGGCAGGGAAGTCGAGCGCGTAGAGATCGCCTTCGCGTTCCACCATCAACTCGCCGCTCTTGGTTTCGAATTCCACGCGCGGGCCCGAGGTTTCGCGCCGGATCTCCAGGACCACGTAAGCAGTTGCCAGGGTGGCGTGTCCGCACAAGTCAACCTCGACTCCCGGAGTGAACCAACGCAGCCGGCGGCGCTTGCCCGTCGTGACGTAGAACGCGGTTTCCGACAAATTGTTCTCGGCCGCAATCGCCTGCAGCGTTTCGTCGGGAAGCCACTCCTCGAGAGGACACACCGCAGCCGGGTTGCCGTGGAACAGTTCACTCGTGAATGCGTCGACTTGGTATAAAGCAATCTGCATCCTTCCACTCTACTATCAGGCACCCCTCCACGTTGCGAACAAAAGGCGAATGGCATTGGGGGGTCAAGGGATAAACGGCATTGGCTTTTGTAGAAATTGCTAATAGCTTGTAACGGTGCTAAAGCTGTAGTAATCTAACCGGCAAACGGTAGGATCAAGCCTGACAAGTTCAGACGGGAGGTACACGGAGATGCCGACCATGGCGGACTTGAAAAATCAGCGTGACATCGCACTTGAGAAGTGGCGATGCGAACTGCGGGCGTTGAACGGCATACAGCCCGGTTCGGCCGAATGGGAAGAACAGTGCCGTATCATTCGCGCGGCCAGGGCCTGTTACGACCAGGCTGTTGCGGACTATATCGACACGCTTGCCGCGGCTGAAACGCACAAGTAGACCGCGTCAGGAAGCACCTTCCTGTCCGAACTGCGATTAACCTTAAAATCTGAATTGACCACGCCGGTAGCGGCATTTGTTATCCTCAGAGGCTGGGATTCCATAAGCCCTGAAATCTGCCCGAGCCCCCAGAGGTCCGTTATGTCCGGTCATTCAAAATGGGCGACTATCAAGCACAAGAAAGCCGCCCTCGACTCCAAGCGCGGAAAGATGTTCACCCGCGTGATCAAAGAAATCACAATCGCCGCCCGGCACGGCGGTGATCCCGACGCCAACCCTCGACTTCGAACCGCCATCACTGCCGCTAAGGCCGTCAGCATGCCCGCCGACAATATCAAACGCGCGATCATGCGCGGCACAGGAGAGCTTGAAGGCGGGCAGATAGACGAGATCATGTTCGAAGGTTACGGACCTGGCGGGGCTGCAGTCCTGGTCCAGGTGGCCACGGATAACCGCAACCGCACCGTGAGCGAGATTCGCCATCTTTTTTCGAAGAACGGCGGGAACCTCGCCGAGCAGGGAAGTGTTTCCTGGATGTTTGAACGCAAAAGCCACATCATCGTCGAGGGAGACAAGGCCTCGGAGGACAAGCTGATGGATCTGGTGCTCGAAGCCGGGGCCGACGATCTGCGCAACGATGGCGGCAACTGGGAGATCATTTCGGCTCCCGAGTTGCATGAGAAAGTTCTCGACGCCGTGCATAAAGCGGGCATTCCCACCGCTTCGGCTGAAATCGGAATGATCCCGAAGAACCTCATCAAGCTCGAAGGAAAGAACGCCAGCAGCATGTTGAAGCTGAGCGAAATCCTCGAAGAGCATGACGACGTTCAAAATGTCTATTCCAACTTCGATATCGACGAAAAGGAGATGGAAGCGCTGGCCTGACCGGCGTCCGACCGCTGTGCGTGTATTGGGAATCGATTGTGGAACAGAGCGCACCGGGTGGGGTGTCATCGAAACCGATGGCCGCCGCCACAGCGTCCTTGCGCACGGCGTGATCTGCTCGGATGCGCGCGAACCGCTGCCGGCCCGGCTGGCCAGGATCGCTTCCGCGCTTCGCGCAATCATCGCCGAGCATACCCCGGAGGCTGCGGCGGTGGAAGAAGTGTTCTACTCGCAGAACGTCAAGACGGCCCTGAAGCTCGCGCACGCGCGGGGCGTCGCGCTGCTGGCGGTGGCCGAGGCGGGCATTGCGGTGGGCGAGTATTCGCCCCTCGAAGTGAAGATCAGCGTGGTCGGCTACGGACGGGCCGAAAAACGGCAAGTTCAATTGATGGTGCGGTCTCTGACGGGCCTTGGCGAGGCGATTGAGTCTGAAGACGCGGCAGACGCCATCGCCGTCGCGATCTGCCACGCCACGAATACGCATGGCGCCGCGCGCGTGGGGGCAGCGCGATGACAACGCTCTTGTTTTGGGCTGCCGCCGCTACGGCGCTAATGGCGGATGCGCCTCGCGTCATCTACACGAAGTCCTTCCCCGGCTCTACACCTGCCTTTGTTTCGATCACGGTGGAGCGCTCCGGCGCCGTGGCCTACAAAGAAGCAGCCGGCGACGATCCGGAAACCTTCCAACTCGAGGAAGAGGCGACCGCAGCGATCTTCGACCTCGCGCAAAAGCTGGATCACTTCAACCATCCGATCGAATCCGGTCTGAAGGTCGCGAACATGGGCGTGAAGACGTTCCGCTGGGAAAACGGCGGCGAGATGAGCGAAACCAAATTCAACTATTCGCTTGACGAAAACGCCAAGGCGCTGCACGACTGGTTCGAACGGATTACCGAAACGGAGCGCCTGTTGGTGGAGTTCCGCCGTGCCGTGCGGCATGACAAGCTTGGCGTTCACCAGACCCTGATCAATGTTCAGTCGTGCTGGGAACGCAAGCGATTGGTCGGAGCGGTGCAGTTCCTGCCGCTGCTTGACCGAGTGGCGGGCAACGACACGTATCTTCACATGGCGCGGGAGCGTGCCGCGCAGTTGGCGGAAGCGATTCGCGCGGCCGGTAAGGCGGCTCCGAAGTCGTAATGAATTCTTACTGCATCGCAGCCTTATTGTTGGCCGCGTCCGCGTTTGCTCAGGAAACTCCGAAGCCACCGGACAAAGCGGCCGACAGCGAGCAGCAGGAGTTGATGCGCGCCCTGACCGAAGCCAGCTCCAGCACCGTCGATCTGGTGCGGGCGCTCGAGGCGCACCTGAAGAAGTATCCGGAATCGTCGCAACGAAGCGAGATCGAGCGCGCCCTGGCCAAGGCCGCGATCGAGAACAAGGACGAGCGCCGCATTGTCCTTTATGGCGAACGCGTGCTGGCACGCACGCCTGAGGACCCGTTGCTGCTCGATCGCGTCGCGCGGGCATTGCTGACGCTCGGCGGGCGCGAAAACGCGGAGCACGCCCTCAAGTACGCCCGCTCGTTCCAGGAGGTCGTTAACAAGCTTCCCGCCGCGGAGGGGCACGAAGCCGCGCGCCAGAACGAGCGCGATCGTGGACAGGCGCGCGCGTTGCTGTACCAATCGCGAGCCAAAACCGTGCTGGGCGATCGGGAGGCCGCCGAAAAGCTGGCAGCAAAATCGTTTTCCCTCTATCCGAGCGAGGAGGCTGCGCGCGAGTGGGCAGACGCACTCGAGCGCCTGGGACGCCACGAGGAAGCCATTACGCATCTGGCCGAGGCCTTCGCGATTCCCGATTCACGGGCCACCGATTCGGATCGAAGCGGAGATCGCCAGCGCCTGGGCGAGATATACCGCAAGATTCACGGTTCCGAAACAGGCATGGGGGATATAATACTCGCCGCCTACGATCGTACCGCCAGGCTTCTCGAGGAGCGGCGTTCCCGGCTCCGCGCACTCGATCCGAATTCCGGCGTTACTGATCCCATGGATTTCACTCTCACCGGCCTCGATGGAAAGAAACTGGCGCTCGCGAGTCTTAAGGGCAACGTCGTGATTCTCGATTTCTGGGCCACCTGGTGCCAACCCTGCCGGGCGCAATATCCGATGTACGAAGAAGTGAAGAAGCGCTTCCATGACCGCAGCGATGTCGTGTTTCTCGCGATCGACACCGATGAAGATCGTGGGCTGGTGGCGCCGTTTCTCGAACAGAACCATTGGAATCTCGAAGTCTTTTTCGAGGGCGGCCTGTCGCGTCTATTGCAGGTCACATCGATCCCGACCACGATCCTCTTCGACAAGCGAGGGCGCGTCTCCAGCCGGATGAACGGCTTCCTCCCCGACAGGTTCGTCGACCAATTGACGGAGCGCGTCCAGGCGGCGCTCGCGGATTCTGAAGACCCCCGCTAACACTAGCGCCCATGACTAGCAGTGGTTCCTCCACACCCGCTGGCGTGATAACATTCGGGATGCTCAAGTGCGGATTGGTTCTCGCTCTAGCCATCGCTCCGGTTTTTCTGTCGGCCCAGCAGAAAGCCTCCTCGAAGCCGGCTCCTCCGATTTCCCCTCTGCGTCAGGACGTACTGAATGGCTTTGACGGTGCGGCGGGTGAGGCGCTCGCTCTGGCAAAGGCTGTTGCGGAGGACAAGTACTCCTGGCGGCCCATGGAAGGTGTGCGCTCCTTCGGCGAGGTATTCGTGCACATGGCCGGGAGCACGCTCCTGTTCTGCTCGTATGCTGGAGTGAAGCAGCCGCAAGGTCCAGCCCGCGACCTGGCTGCGGTTTACATGAAACGTGGTTTCGAGCTGCCGGAGATCTTCGCCGCGGAGGCGGCGATCACCGACAAAGCCAAGATCCTCGCGATCATGGGACAATCATTCGAGCAAGGCCGGGATTTAATCCGCAATATGCCGGCTGCTGATTTGGAGAAATCTGTTCAATTTTTTGGACGCCCGATCACGATGCAGGGGCTGCTGATCCTCATGGGCAACCATCTCCACGAGCATCTTGGCCAAGCAATCGCATATGCCCGCGTGAACCACATCGTCCCGCCTTGGTCGCAACAGAAGTAGCGGCTCTTCAGGACGCATGAGTGTCTGCGCCGGAACACTCGATAATGAACGTATGTCCTTTCGCCGAGTGATCTGGATTGTGCTGGACAGCGTTGGTATCGGCGAAATGCCGGATGCAGCGGCATATGGGGATCAGGGAAGCGACACGCTCGGGAACATCGCGCGGCGCCGTCCTTTGAGGCTGCCGAATCTTTGCCGGTTGGGGTTGGCGAACATCAAGCCGATTGCGGGCCTCGATCCGGCCGGGAAGCCTTCGGGCGCGTTCGGGCGATGTGCGCTGGCCTCGCCTGGCAAAGATACGACTACCGGCCACTGGGAAATGGCCGGCATCCATCTCGAAAAACCATTTCCACTGTATCCCCACGGTTTCCCGCCGGAGATCATGCAGGAGTTCGAACAGCGGATCGGACGCAGCACGCTAGGCAACAAGGCGGCCTCCGGCACGGAAATCATCAAGGAGCTGGGCGAGGAGCACGTGCGCACCGGCTCACCAATCGTGTACACTTCCGCCGACAGCGTTTTTCAAGTGGCGGCGCACGAAGAGGTGGTCCCGCTTTTCGAGCTGTACAAGATTTGCGAGATCGCACGCCGGATTCTGCGGGGCTCGCACGAAGTGGGACGGGTGATTGCACGGCCGTTCGTTGGCAGCCCCGGAGCATTCACCCGCACGCCCAATCGCCGCGACTACGCCGTGCCGCCGCCGAAGGGGATGTTGCTCGATCAGCTCGCCGGGCGTGCGGTCGATGTCTACAGCATCGGCAAGATCTTCGACGTGTTCGTGGGCCGCGGCATTCGGGAATCCGAGAAAACGAAGAACAACGCCGACGGAATGGCCAAGACGCTCGATGCGATGGATGCCGTTGACCAGGGATTGGTCTTCGTCAATCTGGTCGACTTCGACCAGCT
>QHXU01000248.1:0-537 GCA_003223065.1 Acidobacteriota bacterium
CTCTGCGGCCCGCCGACGTAGCCATAGAATTTCAGCGGGATGGGCGGCGGGGCGGGCTTGGCCGGGGCCGGTGGTGTGCCTGACTCTGGAGGCTTGGCGGCGGCCACCTCAGGACCGGGCTTGATCGTTACCTTCGGTTGTGGCGGTGCGGGCGGCTGCGAGAACTCGAACAGGCTGCGCGAACCGCCTTCCATCGGAACGTTTCGAACCTTGGCCAGCAGATCGAGCTTCAGCGTGGGATCAATACGCGTAACGTCGACGCCTTCTTTCAGCTTGAGCGGCGGCCGGAAGTCCTCCATGACGCGTTCTCCGCGGCCCGACGCGCGTTGCGTCGGCATGGGCCCCGAGGGAGCCGGGCGCGGGCCAAGCGGATTCAACACCGAAGGGGCGGAGGTGGGCGCAACGGACACTTCAGAAGCAGAGGGCGTGCGATTGGTCCAGTAAACCACGCCAAGCACGATTACGAGTATCCCCAGGATGGCGAGCTGCTTCGGTTGTGGGCGGGCCTTGGCGGGCGCAAGGTTCATTCCCCACCTC
>QHXU01000248.1:566-10678 GCA_003223065.1 Acidobacteriota bacterium
ACCCACCTCCTACCGACTCACGGGAAGTGCCGGCAAGGCGATCGGCGGTATTCTCACGGACGAACGTGTCGAGCTTCATGCTCACCGAGAGCTTGCCCGAGCCCTGCACCGGCGCTGCCGTGAGCGACTCGACAATCAACAGCCTCGGGGATTGATCAAGCTCATGCACAAAATGCATCAGGTCCGCGTACGTGCCCTGGTAGTTCGCGGTGATGGTCATCATGCTGAGCGAATCGGACCCTTCGATGGGCTCCGTCGCGTAGGCATGCTCGCCGGGGGTGATTTTCGCTTTATCGGCCGCCGCCACCAGCTCGGAAAGCAGCGTCGAATAGGCGGTGCGTGTCGACAGAAAATAATCCGTCAAGAAGCGATCGCCTTCGGTGCGCCCCTTTTCAACAGCGGAGGCGTGCTGCCGGGTCCTTTCGAGCAATGCTTGTTTCGCCTGCAGCTGCGCCCGCAGATTCGTGAGCTGGCGCTCCAGGTCTTCGGCGGACCCCCCGATGGGGAAAAGCACCAGCGCCGCTGCAATCAGGTTCATTGCCACCAGTACGCCCAATACAACCCGGAGAGCGTACTTCGGGTCGCGCCACTGGCCCCGGACCCCTGGCGCCCGGACCCTGATTTTAAAGCTTCTGGCCATAGTTCACACTCACGCGATATCGGTAAAGGGGCTCATTCTGCGATGGCGGCAGCGAGCTATGCAGCGTTGTCGGACCGAACAGCGGGGACGCCTCCAGACGCTTCAGGAATTCGATCACCGGCACGGGCTCCTTGGCGCCCACCACCATATCCAGCAGCACTTCGTTTCTCGAATTGACCTGTGGCAATCGCACCTGAATCACGCGCACGTTGTGCGGCAGCACACTTTCGAGATCGGCAAAAATCTCCGTCCAACTGATCGATTTACGCTCGATCAGCGCGTTCAGCAAAAGGGCTCGCTGAAGCACCTGGGCGTTGGCGGGCTGGCGCAGCGTCGAATCGAGCTTCGCCTGTTCGGAGGCGATCGTGTGGAGCTGTTCGTCCAGCCGGCCCACCGCCTCGCGCGTCTGCTTCAGGCGGCCGCGATCGGAGACAATCAGAAAAACAAGCACACCCAGCAGGCCGGCGAGCGCCACGGCGCACAGGCCGGAAGCCACCAGCATGGGGCGGTCGCGCCGGAACGGTTCACTCGAGAGGTTGATTGGAACGCGCATTTCAGCCCTCCACGGCCTCCAGATAGCCGAGCAAGCCGGCGTTAAACGGTCCGGGCGTGCCGAAGCGGCTGCGCAGAGATTCCGTTTCATACCCGAGATGCGCGGCGATACTGCGGTCGAATCCGCACAGAATCAGCTTGCGCGCGGGTGACCCGAGCTCGTCTTCCACGTAGGAGAAAGTTGGGTGGAGAATAGCCAGGATCTCCTCATCGCTCGCTTCCTCAAGCGTCACGCAACGGAAAAGCTTGATGGCACTTCCGGAAAGCACCGCGACAGTGAGGGCCTGGCCGGCAAGTTTGGCCAACACGGCCACTCCATCTCCGCGGTAGAGATTCAACGCCGCGAGTGTGGACGTCGTCACATCGCCGGGATGGAAACCGGCGTTGCGGAACAGGGCTTCGTAGCGGGCGATGATCTCCACGGCGACGGTCACGGCCAGCACTTCGACCCTCTTGTTGCCCGACGACGGTTGCACGTAATAGCTGACGGCGGCTGAATCGACATCGAACGGGATCGTTTTCTTTACGCGAAAGCGCACCAGGGAGAGCTGTTCCTCGGGCGCCGAGGGAAAGGAGTCGAAGTCGAGCACCGTGACTCGCGCTGCGTAGTCCGGCAGAATCACCCCGGCGGGCCGGCGCTTTTTCGAACCGTTGATGGGTGCGATCCGCTCCATCAGCGCGGCAGCCAGGTCCGCTCGCTTCAGGTTATCCTCTACCGGGGAAACCACAAGCGTTCCCCGCTCGAACGGCTGGAATCCGGTCTGGCGGCTGTGAGCGAACGCGATCCCGGCTTCGGAGAGTTCGAAGAGATGGTTCGGAGGCCTATCCCTCACCAGGTGCGTAATGGAGGTTAAGAACGACATCTATCCTTCAATGAACGTAACCTTGTTGATCTCCTTCAAAGTCGTGACTCCCGAGCGCGCTTTTGCCAGCGCGGACTCGCGCAGAAACGTCATGTCTTCGTCACGAGCCTGGCGGCGAATCTCGGAACCGGGCCGCTTGTTGAGAATCATTTCGCGAATGCGCTCGCTCAGATCCAGCAGTTCGTGAATGGCGGTGCGGCCCCGGAAGCCGGTGCCGCCGCATTCGAAGCACCCCGCGCCTTCGTAAAACGTCACGTCGCGCCACTGCTCCGGGTTCAAGCCGCTCTCGATCAGGTACTCGTCGGGGTATTGCACGGGCTTCTTACAGTAAGAGCAGACCACGCGGACCAGCCGCTGCGCCAGGATGCAGTTAAGCGCGGACACGAAATTGTAAGGTTCAACGCCCATGTTGAGAAAGCGGCCGAGCACGTCCAGCACGTTGTTGGCGTGGACCGTGGTAAAAACCAGGTGGCCGGTGAGCGCGGCGTTGATGGCAATCTGCGCCGTTTCCTGGTCGCGGATTTCGCCGACCATGATCTTGTCGGGATCGTGGCGGAGAATGGAGCGCAAGCCGCGGGCGAAAGTCAGACCCTTTTTCTCGTTGACGGGGATCTGGGTAATGCCTTTGATCTGATACTCGACCGGGTCCTCGATGGTGACGATCTTGTCTTCGTCGCTCTTAATCTCGCTAACGGCGGCATAGAGCGTAGTGGTTTTCCCGGAGCCGGTCGTAAGGCTCTTTGATGTAGCGCCGGAATTTGACCAGGTCGGTGTCCGAGAACCCGACCACGTCGAGAGACAGTTTGGCGAACTTCTCGCTCATCGATTCTTTATCGAGCACGCGGAGCACGGCGTCCTCGCCGTGGATGGTGGGCATGATCGATACGCGGAAGTCGATGAGGCGGTTCTTGTACCGCACGCGGAAACGTCCGTCCTGCGGGATTCGCCGTTCGGCGATGTCGAGTTCGCTCATCACCTTGATGCGCGAAATGATGGTCGAGTGCCAGTCCTTGGCGATCGGCGGCATGGCGTAGTGCAGCACGCCGTCGATGCGGTACTTGATGGCCACTTCCTGGTCGCGCGTTTCGATGTGGATATCGCTCGCGCGCCGCTCGAGCGCGTTGAAGATGGTGGTGTCCACCAGCTTGATCACCGGCGCAATGTCCGAGTCGGCCGAGCTGAGCTTATCGATCGAGAGCGTCTCCTCGGCGTTTTCCTCGTCGGCGACCACGTCCAGGGTAAAGCCTTCGGTCACCTCCTCGAGCACTCGCTGGGATTGCTCGGTCTTCTTGAGCAGGTCCGAGATCTGTGAGAGAGTGGCGACCTTGACCCGAAGCTTCTTTCCCAGGAGTACCGCCAGCTCGTCGATCAGGTTGAGGTTGCGCGGATCAGCCAGCGCGATCTCAAGCGAGCCGTTGTGGGCCTCGATCGGCACAAAATTGTACCGGAACATGAGGTCGACCGGGATCGAATGGAACAGATCGTGATCGATGCGCACTTCGCGCAGGTCGACGAACTCGTGATAGTAGCGCTGGGCCACCGCGCGGGCGCGCGCGATCTCCTGCGCCGGATCTTGGGGGATGAATCGATCAGCTGTTCCCATAAGCACCTACGACCGGATCGAGTCTGCCAGCGAAAAAATCGGCAGATACAGAGAAATAAGCACAAACGCCACGAAGATGCCCATGCAGATCATAATGGCCGGCTCGATCAGGCTGAGCGCGGCGGTCACGCTGGTGGAGACGTCGTCCTCGTAGAATTCGGCGACGCTCGCAAGCATCTGCGGCAGCGCGCCGGTGGACTCGCCGACTTCGATCATGTCGATCGAGAGGCCAGGAAAAACTTTGGTAATGCGCAGAGATTGCGAGAGTGCCTGCCCCTCCCGGACCAGCTTGGCGGCCTTCTGCAGCACTTTCCTCAGAACCTGCGTGCCGAGCGAATCCGCCGACGTGTCGAGCGCCTGCATCAGCGGGATGCCGCCCACCAGCAGCGTTCCGAGCACACGCGAAAACTGCGCGACCTGATACTTCAGCCAGACGGCGCCTGCAAATGGCACCCGCATCAGAAAACGATCGATCCGTTCGCTGCCCGAGGGAGTTCGGGACCAATAGCGGAAACCGAGAATCGCCAGCACCAGGCCTCCGAACGCCAGCAATACGTAGTTGCGCGCCGTGGTGCCGACCGCGATCAGGATCTGCGTTGGCAACGGCAGTTGCGCCTGCATACTGCGATAGAGCTCGGCGAAGTTCGGCACAACGTAGGTAACCAAGAAAACGATCAAACAGATGACCAGGAAAGATCAGGACGGCTGGATAAAGGAGCGAAACCAACAGCTTTTTGCGCACGGAAAGGGAAAGCTTCTGATAGGTAATGAAGCGCTCGAGGACCTCCGGAAGCGAACCGCTTCGTTCACCGGCCAGGACGCTCGTGACGTAGATGGGCGGGAAGACGCCCTGGCGCGCGAAGGCATCGGACAACAGCGCGCCGTTGCGCACCTCTTCCCGCACGCCTTTGATGTATTGCGACAGCTTGGCGTCAGTCAGGCGTTCGGCCAGAAGATCCAGCGACTTAAGGATCGGCAGCCCGGCGCGGATCAGGGTGACGAATTGCTGGTTAAAGATGAGGAATTTCTCGAGGTTGAGCTTCTTGCCGCGGGGTCTCAGGCCGGCGGCGATGCCGGTTTCGAAGCGAGCCTTGACCGAGTAGACCAGGAATCCCTGCTGGCTGAAGCGGTCGCGCAGTTCACGTTCGGAGGTGGCCTCGGCCACCTGCTGATGAATTTCGCCCCGGGAATCGGCGTATTTAAGCGTCCACTCAGCCATTCAACTCTCTCATATGTCAGCGCTTAGCTTTAAGGACACGATGCCCCGCCGCAAGGCCACACTAAGGGATGACGTTCGCCCGCTGCAATGCGGCATTTGTCGCCGGTTGACAATCCGACGCACTGCTTGATAGGCTCGGTCAGTTAAAATGACGCCTGGTCATTGAGAGGAGTTATCGCCGGTGGCACTGGAGAAGCCTTGCATTGTGCTTCTGTTGATCATTGGAAGAGTAGCCGCCGGAGTTCAATCGGACAAGCAGGACGCGCCGCTCAGCGCGGCCGACGCCAGGAAGCTCAAGAATCCGGTTCCGTACACCAAAAAGTCGATCGCCCAGGGCCGGGGCAACTTCGCGCGTTATTGCACCGGGTGTCACGGCCAGGATGGCAAAGCCACGGTGGACGTGGTCGCGGATGCCACCGATCTTACGGATCCGAGCGTCTGGCGGAACGGGACGACTGACGGCGAAATCTTCCGGAGCATTCGGGATGGAGCCGGCGCCAGTATGCCGGCCTTCAAATCGCAGATCCGACAGGAAGAAGATCTGTGGCATCTCGTAAACTACATTCACAGCTTGTGGCCGGAATCGAAGAGACCGCCCCTACAGGAAAAATAAACATGAACGATAAGACCAAGTTTGACAAGAATATACCGTCCCGCAGGAATTTTCTGGCTCCGATCGGGGCCGGCGCCGCAGCCGCAGCGATGGTTAAGCACGGCAAACTATTTGCCGCCACCGCGTCGATACCGTCCATTCGGATTCCTAAAGAGGTTGCTGGGACGTTGGGCGAAGAGCCCAAAGCAGGGTCATTCGACGGGAAGGGTATGAGTGGCGCCGAGGTGTTCGCCAAGCTATGCAAGGAAGAAGACCTGGCCGCGCTGTTCTGCTGCCCCGGAAACTACACCGTCATCAACGCCATCGCGGCGGCCGGCGTACCCAGCTACGGCGGGCGGACGGAGGGGGCGATGTGCGCGGCCGCTGACGGATTTTCGCGCGTCACCGGCGACGTCACGGCTTGCTCGGGTACCGAAGGCCCGGGATTTACGCACATGATCATGAATATTGCTTCCGCTCACGCGGCTCGCACTCCTCTCTTAGTGCTCGCCAGCAACATGCAGATCGCCGGCGATGACCGCGAAGCATTCATTCAGACCGGTTACCAGCAGCCGATCACCACCGGTATGAAGAAATACGGGAAGCGTCTGACAGCGCCGAATCGCGTCTGGGAGTATGGAGCCTACGCGTTTCGCAATCTAAAATCGGGCGTGCCGGGCCCCGTACACCTGGATTTCCCCGGCGAAGTGGCTAGAGCTCGCTTCACCGATTCTTCCAAGCTGACCGATTTCTACGACAAATCGAAATATCGCAGCGACTCCCGCCCGCATCCTTCCCGCAAGGAAGTGGAAAAAGCCATGGACCTGATCAACAGGGCCGAACGCCCGATCTTCGTGGCCGGGCAGGGCGTGTTCCAACGTAAGGCTTGGGATGCCCTCAAAGAGGCGGCCGAGAAGCATGAGTTTGCCGTGGTCACGTCCGGCCCTATTCGGGGCCACTTCCCCGATGACCATCGCTTGTCAGCGAGTCTTTCGCCAGACGCCTTGATGAGCGCCGATCTGGTCGTCTTCGTGGGCCAGTACTGCATGCCCAGCCCGGGGGAGTATCGCTTCAACCCGGACGTGAAAGTGATACGGGTTCACCCGGTTGCCGAGGACCTGGGCCGGAACTGGCCCCTCGAGCTGGGAATCGTCGGCGACGAGAAAGTCTTCCTCGAGATGGTCGCCACCGATCTGCCCAGGAAGAAGCGCGATGCCTGGGTCAACGAGTTGGCCGCGGCGCGGCAGGCGTACGAGAAAACAAATCTTGACCATTATGAACTCGGCCTGAAACATAGCCGGGCGACAAATCATATCCATCCGGCCGTGATGGCGAAGGAGGTTCACGACTTCCTGTACCGCGGAGACATCGACCCCAGGCAGACCGTGACAGGATCGGGCGGCTGGACCAGCGGGCTTTTCGCGGGCCGCTGGCTGCGGGCCTTCCGCGCCGGGCAAGGGGTCGTCTGCGCCTACCAGTACGGGGCTATTGGTCCAGACGTGGCCATGATGATTGGAGCAGGGGCGGCGGTGCAGCGGGGCGTAGGGCCGCAAGCTCCCTATAAAGGCGCGCCGGTTTTCGTCGTATCAAGCGACGCCGGAATCGCCTACAGCCTGTTCGAACTGGACACGGCGGCCAAATACAAGATACCGGTCGTCGCCGTGATCTACAACAACAACTCATGGGGCATGTGGCCGAGCGCGGTGGGCTCCGCGCGTTCCATGCACATGTACCTGTTTCAGGAGAACCTGCGCTACGACAAGATGGCGGAAGGCCTCGGCGCCCGGGGCGAGTACGTCCAGACTCCCGAGGAGTTGCGCGAAGCCCTCAAACGCAGCTACCAGGCCGCCACCAAAGAGAGCGCCTCAACGCTTATCAACGTCCAGGCGCTCAAAGAATTCACTTCCGGGAAAGATTATCCGCCTGGAATTGCATTACCTCCGGAACCGGGTGTGGGAGCCTTTGCCCACTGAGCCGTTCGTTATCTAAGATCGCTCCTTCACCTGTCGATCAGGTGGCCCGTATTCTCGAGGAGTATGCCAACCGTGGTGTCTTTCGGGGATTTAGCGGAGGCCAGCTGCGCGGCGCGAAAGCGATCTTCACCATGCTGTGGCACAGGGATCGGTCCTTTGAACTGATCCTGGACGTGCGAAGGAACACGATGCGCTTCCCGGTGGTGTTGCCCGAGGTGCCGCGTGGCTCCTCGATGTACCAGGAATTCAAGGAATTCATTGAATCGCGCCACTCTGAAAAACTGCCCGAGCACCGGCGGATCGACAGGCGCAAGGCCCGCGTACGTTCGAGTAACCGGGGCGGCGATGTTTCCCTCACGCTGACCGTCGAGGATCGGGATTATGAGTACGGCGCTCGCAAGTTCATCCACCTTGTCCACGAAGTTTACATGGTGTTTCTCTCTGATGGGCGCTATTACGAATACATGGTTGATAAGTTCGACCTTGATCCTGACAGAATCTGACGCGAGAGTCGTTTACGGTCGCCGTCCGGCAGCCGCGCGTGAGCAAGCGGCGTCCTGACACGAGCCGTTGAGTAGATCCGCAAGTTCATTCGAGTTTCTTCGCAGATCAAATCTTTCGAGAACTCTCTGACGCCCAGCCTGGCCGATGCGCAGGCGTAGCTCCGGATCATCAACAAGTGTTCGGAGGGCTTCCGAACACCCCTCGACATCCGAGGGGGCCACCAGCAGACCGTCCTGGCCATTTCGAATCAGCTCCGGTATCCCGGTAATCCAGGTCGAAACGCACGGTATTTCCATGGCCATGGCCTCCATGAGTACGCCCGGCACGCCTTCCGCGAAGCTTGGCAACGCGAAGATGTCGGCCTGTTGATAGAGGGCCTCGAGTTCGGCCTGCGGTGTGAAACCATGGATCACCACCTGACTCTTGATTCCGCGGCGGGCGACGTCCTCTTCGAGGCTCTTGTGGTCCGGCCCCCCGCCCACAAGCCGCAACAGCACATCCCTCCCGCTATCCAGCAAGTTCTGCACCGCCGCGATCAGAATATGTTGCGCCTTGGCTCGGGCAAGCCGGCCGACACAGATGATTTCGAGCGGTGAAGGATGGCGGCGGAACGGGCGCGGCGCGAACGCATCCGGATCAACTCCCATGTAGACGACGTGTATTCTCCCCCAATCCGAAGCGGCGGAAGACTTCATTAACTGGCTGCGTGCATACTGGCTTATCGCCCGGACGAACGTGGAGGCGGCCACCTTTTCGCGGATGAAAAAACCCGACGGGTTCTCGAATTCATCAGGGCCATGAAATGAAATGGAGATGTCCAAGCCGAAGATCTCATGGACCAATAACGCCACGGTTGACGAGTAATGAGTATGTAAATGCGTAAGCCCGTTTTCGCGCATCCACCGGCCTACCATCACGGCCTCCGCGAAATAGGCCAGATGGAGCAAGAGTTGTTTTGGCGCGAAACCGCCGAGTTTCGCTGCGTACAAAAGACCGGTTGTGAACCGCGCCGGGTGGGAGCCAAGCGTACGCGCCAACGCGACTGCGGCCGCGAGCGCTCCCTGGGGCTTGATATAGTAGGTCCGCCCGGCTTCGTCGCGCTCTTCGGGCGACAATTGATCCGGAGGGCGGTCCGGCCCGCGCATCGAAACCGTGTAAATGTCCAAAGCCGCGCGAAGATTGCGCACTTCGCGAAGAATCACCGCGTGATTAATCGCGGGGTGCTGTGCAATCAGGCATGCAACGCGAGGAGTATGCAAGAACCAGTTTAATGAAATCCCCGGAGCATCAGGCAACCGCGCTATATTCGTTCTGATGGTGGATGGCGAATGAAAGCGCTCGTAACGGGCGGCGCTGGCTGCATCGGCTCCGATCTCGCGGAAGCCTTGCTTTCGCGCGGCGATCACGTGGTCGTGGTCGATAACCTCAGCAGCGGGAAACTCGAGCATATCGCGCCGCTGCGGAGCAGCCCGAATTTCACCTTCATCGAGGGTGACCTGGAAGATGCGGATGTCATTGCGTCGGCCGTAAGGGACGTCGATATCGTTTATCACCTCGCGGCGAATCCCGACGTGAAATTCTCGGCAAACGATCCGACCGACAAGGACCTGAGGCAAAACACGATCTGCACGTACAATGTCCTCGAGGCCATGCGCAGGTCCGGCGTGCGCCGCCTGGCTTTCGCCTCCACGTCGGCGGTTTACGGCATCTCGCCGGTTCAGCCGATTCCCGAAAATGCTTTCTTTCCGCAGCCGATCTCGCTCTACGGAGCGACGAAGCTCTCGTGCGAGTCCCTCATCTCGGCTTTTCAGAACCTCTTCGATTTTCGGTGCTGGATCTTCCGATTCGCGAACATTGTGGGCCGGAAAGTCCGTAAGAAAGGACGGACGGTGATCGGCGACTTTATCGCCCGGCTTCAGGAGAACCCGCACCGGCTGCTGATTCTGGGTGATGGAAAACAGGCGAAATCATATCTTCTAAGCGAGGAATGTGTTGACGCGATGCTGTTTGTGGTCGATCATGCGCGAGAGCCCCTTAACATCTTTAACCTGGGCTGTGATGACTGGCTGGAGGTGGTCCGCATCGCCGACTTCGTCGTTGAAGCGATGGGACTAGCCGGGGTCAAATACGAGTTTACCGGCGGAGCCGGAGGCTGGCCCGGCGACG
>QHXU01000248.1:10701-16798 GCA_003223065.1 Acidobacteriota bacterium
TCGACGTAACCAAGTTGAACCAATTACGCTGGAAATCCCGGCACACCTCGGCCGCGGCGGTCAAGATCGCGATTCAAAGTATACTTGCACAGATGAACTCGAAGCCTCCGGCGAAAGAAGCATGCAGGCAGTAATTCTCGCGGGCGGTTTGGGCACGCGCCTCCTGCCGCTCACCGAAGTCGTTCCAAAGCCGATGGTCCCCGTGGCGGGCGTGCCGTATCTGGAGCACCAGCTTCGCCTGCTTGCCCGCCAGGACATTCGTGACGTGCTGCTTCTCACCGGATATCTCGGCGAGCAGATCGAGAGCTGCTTCGGCCAGGGGACGCGCCTCGGACTGAACCTCACTTACTCGCGGGAGCGAGTTCCGATGGGGACAGGCGGAGCCCTGCGCGAAGCCCGCGAACTACTGAGCGAAGCTTTCGTTCTCATTTACGGCGATTCTTATTTGCCGATCGAATACAAAGACGCATACGAAAGACTGATCGCAACGGGGGCCGAAGGCGTGGCGGTCGTGTATGACAACAGACTCGAGGATACCAGCGTGAGGAACAACATCGACCTCGACCAAAACGGGTTCGTCATTCGGTATGAGAAGGATTCGCCGGAACGGCTGTCCTATGTCGAAGCCGGCGTGCTTGCGTTCCGGCGCTCCGTCATCGGTTGCATGCCATCCGAGGGGACGTGTTCTTTAGAAAAAGATGTCTTCCCCAAACTTATACGGGCGCATCGATTGGCCGGCCTGGTCACACATCAAAGGTTTTATGATATTGGAACGATGGAGAGATTGGCGGTAATCGAAACAGTGCTCGCGCATGATCATCACTAGAACCCCGTTCCGGGTGAGTTTCGCCGGAGGCGGCTCCGATCTGGCCGCTTATTACTCGCAGGAACCCGGCGCCGTCCTTACCACCGCGATCGACAAATACATGTACATCGCGGTCAAAGAGCACTTCGAGCAAACTTTTCGCGTCAGCTATTCACGCACCGAAATCGTGGACTCGGTTGAACAGATCAACCACCCGATTGTGCGAGAATGCCTGCAACAGCTCGGCTTTCGAAGCGGACTTGAAATTGTCTCGATGGGCGACCTTCCGGCCCGGACCGGTCTCGGTTCTTCCAGCAGTTTCACTGTCGGCCTGCTGCACGCGCTATACGCTTTGCTCCACCGCGTTGTCAGTCCAGAGCGGCTGGCGCGCGAGGCATGCCGGATCGAGATCGATCACTTGAACGAGCCCATCGGGAAGCAGGATCAATATATCGCCGCGTACGGCGGTTTGCAGTTCATTCAGTTCCATCCGGGCGGGACGGTTTTCGTCGATCCGGTGGTGATCTCCCCTGAAACCCGTAGTGAATTGAGCCGCCGCCTGCTCATGTTCTTCACCGGCGACACTCGCGATGCCCGGGAAGTGCTCGCAAAGCAACAGGCAGGCACCGAAGAGAAGCTCCCGGTGCTGAGGCAAATGTGTGTGATCGCCCGCGAGTTGCGGGAAGTGTTGACGTCCGGCCGGGACCTCAATGTTTTTGGCAAGCTGCTGCACGAGGCTTGGCAGGCGAAGCGGTCGCTCACGGACTCGATCAGCAATTTCAAAATCGACGAACTCTACGAGCGCGGGCTTAGTGCCGGCGCGCTGGGAGGCAAGCTGCTTGGCGCGGGCGGCGGAGGGTTTCTGCTCTTCTTCTGCGAGCCCCACAACCAGGACCGCCTGCGCGCGGAGCTATCGGAATTACGCGAGCTTAAATTTTCGCTAGACCCCGAAGGCAGTAAGATCGTCCACGTGGGGAGCAACCGCGAGTGAGCCGTCCTTGCGTGTTCCTGGATCGCGATGGCGTAATCAACGAAAAGGCTCCGCCTGGTGAATATATACGTAATTGGAAAGAATTCCGGTTTCTGCCCAATGTCTCGGATTGGATCCGGATATTCAACGCGCTCGGTTATCTTGTCATTGTTGTAACGAACCAGCGCGGCATAGCGCGCGGAATGGTGTCACAGGCCGACACTGACGAACTTCACAGCAAGATGGTCCGGGAGTTATCGGAGCGGGGCGCTCGAATCGACGATATCTTTCTCTGCCCTCACGAAGAAGACACCTGCAATTGCAGGAAACCGAGGCCGGGACTGGTGCTCCAAGCCCGCGAGAAATGGGACATTGATCTGGGGCGTTCGCTGATGATCGGGGACTCCGCGCGGGACGAGGCGCTGGCGGCCGCCTGCGGCATTCGATTTCTACGAGCCGACGGCGCCGGGCGCCTGGTTTAATCGGGTTCGGCGTTAGTGTAATTGACCCTGGCCGGTAGCCGGCGCTTTCTCGGGCGCTTTTGCGACGGCCGGGCTGGGTTCCGATGCCAGCGCGTGCAAGTAAAGAAGGGCGTACGTTCCAAACCAATGCGACCCCATGTAGCCGGCATCCGCAATGCCTTGGAAGCCGCTTCTTGCGTTGATGGCTGCGAGCCGCCGAAGGACCCGTATACGTGGATCGTTGGCAGGCAGAGCGTTGGCGATACGTAGCATGGTCTCGGCGCGGGCAAAACCGAGCCCGATCAAGTGCGACTTTCCTCCCTGAAGGTCGTCCTTCTTGATGCCGCTTACATCCGGCGGCACAGTCAATGGCTTGAAAGCGGCGGAATATACCGGCGGCAGAAAATCGTTCAACCAGAGCACAAAGTGCTGCTGATCCATGATCCGGGCCATCAGCCGCGCTTCCGTCAGGCAGGGCGAGAGGAAATCGGTGCCGGTAGGCTCATATCCGGTGGGGCAATCGCGATCGTTCACGAAAAATCGATGCGCGGTCTTCGACACGGAATCACGAAGCGCCGTGTCACCGGCGACGTCGGTGTAATCGAGCACCACGTTGATATCGAACGCGGTGTTCTGGTGCACTCCGGAGCGGACCGGAAACGTCAGATCGTCGAAATATTCGACGAGTTTCTTGGAGACTTGCTGGGCGAGCGGAGCGACGTTCTCCGCCCAGGTCTTGGCTTGCGGATCCTCCCAGGTCTTGAGTTCGGCGTAGAGTTTCAGCGTCCACGCGTAGCCATACGGGATTTCGAATCTCTTGGCGTTTTTCAAGAACTCCATCTCGCCCTCAATGTTCTTTTTCCCAAGATGGTCTTTCAGCTTCTCCCGAATGAGCGGTCCAACGGGGATTTGCGGATACTGCTTTACCACGTCCACCAGCGCCCATACCGAGTGCACCGCCGAGTGCCAATCGGAGCAACCATAAAACGCGCGATTCTTGTCGTAAGCGTCAAGGATATGCGCCTTGGCGTCGTGGACCCAAAGGTAGTCCACCCTTTGTTCGGGCAGGGTATGTGGGTGATCGACGCAGGCCAGCGGCATGCTCACCAACGCAAGCGCCTGCTCCTGGTTCACCACGGGGACCTGTGCTTCGGGCAGAGTGCTGAGGTAAGCCCTGAGTTCCTTGACGTTCGCGTCCTCCTTCGGCTTGTCCGCAGCGACAATCGGGCATGAAAGTACAACGAGGAGCATGAATCGCTTGTGCATAATTTGTCTCCTAATCACCTGGCGTTAGAATACGAACCTCGCCGCAAACTCGGCCTGTTGCAGGTTGCTGGCTCCGAGGATTTTACCGAAGTTCGATGAGTCGGCACGGCTAGTGTTTCCGGCGTTCAGATTCAGATGACCCAGCACGTTGAATACCTGGCCGATCACTTCCAAGCGTTTCTCATTCCGCACGAATATAGGTCGCGAGGCGCGCACATCAAGACTGCTGACGAGGCTGCTGTCGATCTGCGAGGCTGGAATCGGCGCCAAATTCAGTGTGGCACGGTAGGTGTTGACCGCGGCCAGGCTCAGATCGCGATCCCCCTGGTTCCGCGATGTACCCGGTACATATTGCCGGACGCCATCCGCGTCCAGCACGGCGGAGAATGCGCTGAACGGCAATGAGGAACGCAATTGCCAGATGGCGCCGAATGTAACTCTCCAAGGGAGTTCGAAGGACGCGCTGGCAACCAGCGCGTGCCGCCGGTCAATACTCGACGGTCCCCAATCCAGTCCGTAATTGGACGGCGTGACCACCTGGCTTTGCGGATTGTCGTCGCGGGCCGAGGCCAGAGTGTAGCTGACAAGGAACTGATAGCGCCGGGCGAACCGCTTCTCCGCTCGAATATACATCGCTTTGTACTTGGACTGGGAGATCGAGTCGTGGAAAAGGATGCGGCCCCAGGCGGGCAGCGGACGCACGCTTCCGGCCGGGTAATTCAAGTCTTCGGTCCGATAATCCCGGAGCGTGTGGGTGAAAACTCCATCCACATGGATCGAGAAATCCCGCGTCAGCTGCCGCGAATATCCGCCGGTGAACTGCTCGGTGTACGGATTAGCGTAGTTTCCGGCAATCACCGTAATATTCGGAGGAGCAGTGGAGCAAAACGCAGTCGGGCTCTGGCCGCCATAGGGATCAGGATAACTCGGACTCCTGATCAGCACGTTGCATTGGGACAGGTTCCGATTTTCCCCGAAGTTCTGAAGAGTCTGGAGATTGTTGTAGTAGACCCCGAAGCCGGCCCGGATGACATCGCGTCCGGCTCCCAGGATGTTCCACGCCAGACCGAAGCGCGGGCCGAAGTTGTTATTATCGCCACGCTTACTCGGGTCGCCCAGGAACGGAATCGGCTGCGGAAAAGATTTCGGATCGAGGCTCTCATTGAACGAGCCGTATTCACGGTCCCACCGCAATCCAAGACTCAGCGTCAGGTCCCGGCGAACTCTCCAGTCATCCTGAATGAAGAGACCAACCTGCGTGACCGGCACATGCGTATATTGGGGAGGCAGCGCCGCCGTGAATTGAACCGGGTTCTTCAAATTGGCAATGGTGGCGGGGTCTTTGGGATTGAAGAGCTGGTCGGTTGAGAAGGTCCAGGTGCCTTTCAAGTTAATATCCGTATCGTCTCCAAACGGAATGTGGCTCGTGTCGGCGCCGAACTTGATCGAGTGGTTGCCCTTCAGGATTGTGACGTCGTCTTTATATTCCCAGCGGCTCTCTTTGCCCAGATCGCCGTAGCCGAAGCCATACGCGAAGCTCGGGAAGTTATACACCGTTTGCAACTGGGCGGTCCGCTCCGGCGGGAAGCTGCCGAGGTCGGTCCAGTTTGGCGCGCCCGGCGGCCCTAACTGGTACGATGCATACGCGTACTGGAACCGCGCTTCATTCACCGTGGTCGCCGAGGGTGTCCAGGTGTGGCCGACCACCACTGATTTGCGCGGAATTTGGCCCGTATAGCAATTGGATTCCGATGCCCCGCTGCACCCTTGATAGCTGAGCAGGTTCCACTCCTGTGAGTAGCGTCCGAACAGATGCTGGTTGTTGCTGATCTGGTGATCGATTCTAACGTTGAAAAGCTGGTCGTGAATGGGCTGATCGAATACACCTTCGTTTGCGGAATAAAACGGATGCCCAGCCGCGCCCGTAAAGATCGTGAATGATTGATCGGTCTGCGTGCGCTCGAACGCCGTGTAGAAGTGTGTGCGATTTTTAACAATCGGCCCGCCCAGATCGAAGCCAAACTGGTTTCGGCGGAAGGGCGCCTTGCCAGTGCCCTGTTGCTCCTCGGTTTGCTTTTGGAACTTATTGTCGCGATTCAGAGACGCGTCGCGGAAATACTCGAACGCGTCGCCGTGTAACTGGTTGGTCCCGCTCTTGGTCACCACCGTGATCAGACCGCCCATCGCCAGACCCTGCTCCGCCTTGTACTGGTTGGTATTGACCTTAAACTCCTGCACGGACCCTTCCGGGAAGTTCTGTCTCGGCTCGCCCATTTCCGCCCACGTGTTAACGACGCCATCGACCGAGAACCCGTTGGCGTAATACCGCCCGCCGCCGCCAAGCTGGACATTGTTGTAAAAGCTTCGGGATGCATCCTGCGTGGTGCCGGGCATTAGCAGCGCCAGGTTCAGGTATTGCCGGGTGTTGACGGGGAGCGTTTCGATTTGCTGGCTGGTCACCACGCCGGATACGTCGCCCTTGGTTGTGTCGACGGGCGGGACCTCGCCGGTAACGGTAATCGCCTCCTGCACACTGCCGACGGAAAGAGAAACATCCCGATCCACGTGCGTGCCGATATTAAACACCATGTCGGT
>QHXU01000249.1 GCA_003223065.1 Acidobacteriota bacterium
TACGGCTGAAGGTTGAGCCGTTCAACCAGCAGTTTGCAATTACCGTGAAATTTGCTCCATCAGTCAAGTCACCCGCCGACCGCTGAGCGCTCTGCATCCGGCCTCTGAGTTGCTCTCCCATGAGCGGAGGCAACAGAGGCCATGGTTTCACCCACCGGCAGCATCCTGCCAAATACGGCGCCTGCGGATTTCACGCTCACAAAGACAACATCCGCAAAGTCCACGGATTCGTTTACCCAACAGTTGATTAGCGCGCTCGATGGGTACCTTGGAGATTCGGCGAACAGCTCGAACGTCGAGATCGATATTCGATCCACCCCGAGTCAGGTTTCTGGCGGCCGCCAATTTATTGTCACCGTGAAGAATACCGATCCCGCCGCCGCGCCATTATCGGCTCCGGCCACGGCCCTATCGCCGTCAGCATCGCCCGGCGCGAGCACAGCACGGGCGTCCGACGGCATTACGCAACCCTACGATAATCCGACTGACGCCTACTGGGCGATGCAACCACACGAGGTGCAGGCGCTGCGCGACATCAGCGATGATACGCAACGAGCTGAGGCGGCAAGCGAGCTGGCGTACAAGGGATTCGCGATCGATGTTCCGATCATGGTGTGGAAATGGGATCCGCTCGTGACGATGGAGCTGCGGAAAAGCGCCGGCTACACGTGGGTGCCGTCTGCGATGCAGGCCCCCGTACAAGTGGCGCCGGGCCTCTCTTTCCCGGGCTTGCCGGGCTATGACCCGAAGAATCCGCCTCCGGGAAGCATCAAGGTGACGACGGATTTCGCAACCGGCACGCTCCACCCTGATCCGATGATGAAAGATTGGGTGGAGGGCTGATCACTCCATTTCGCCGTGCGCTATCTCAACTAGATCACTCCTGCAAGAAACGCGGGGTTGCCGAAGACAACCTGACCGTTGACGATCGCGGCAATGGCCAACGTCTGGTCGGGGCCGGTTGGAGCATCGGCGGGAATTTGGAACCCGACGATATAAGCACCGATCCAGCCGACCAGGTACTGCGCTGAAATCACCGGCACACCAGCGTCGTGGACGCCGACGATGACCTGTACAACGACATCCTGCCCCGCAATGCCTGTGCTATTGGTCGCCGTGGGCGGATTCACCAGGCCAAGTCCGGTGACCACGAGGTAATAGGTCTCACCACGATGTGCGGGATTGGTTGGCGTAACGTAACTTCCGTCAAGCGCCCGGATCACCGCGCCGTAAGCTTTTCCAGTCGCTCCCTGGAAAGTGAAGATACCCGGCTGAGCCTGCAGGACCGGCACTCCGGTGACGGTCGTGTTTCCACCACCGCTCACCGTGACCACAACGCTCGCGGAGCCGGGCGGCACTTCACAAGGTGTCTGGAAGTTGACCTGCTCTTTTCCACCCTGGTTGGCTACGGCCTGGATGGGAGCCTGCACGCCGTTGACGGTGATAGAGACGCCGCTGAGGTTGAGCGGCAACGGCCCGAAAGGATTAATACCTGAGACGACGCCCTGTACGCCGGGCGCGAGACCGGCGCCTACCACCGTTGCGAGGCCGCAAGGAACGAGTCCGGGCGCGTTACTCCCGGCATTGGTGAAGCTGGCGGCTGTGACTGAGGGGCCGGGCAGCCGCGAGGTCAGCGTAGCGGTTGTGCTGAACGAAGCGGCGCTCGCGGAGATCGTAATCGCACCCGCGGTGTTTCCCGCAGTGACGCTGGTGGACGCATGGCCTTGGGAGTCAGTGGTGGCGGTTGCCGGATTCAGGGTGGCGCTGCCTGACGCCACGGCGAAAGTTACCAGGATTCCCGCGAGCGGATTGTTGCTCGCGTCACGGACCAGGGCTGTGACCGGTTGCGGGAATTTCTGCCCTATAACTACGGTCTGGTTCGATCCACTCACGATCGAAATGCCGGCCACCACCACCTGGTTGGTGAGGTTGAATACGACCTTAGCGACATTTGTGATCGACAGTTGCACCTGCACCGGGCCCGGAGTCTGGCCGAGCGTAACGCGCGTGGTGACGACGCCTCCCGAATTGGACACGCTTACGGTTCCGGTAAGCGTCGCGGAGCCGCTGAGAACGGACCATACGACCGGAACACCTGCGATGGGCGCGCCGCAACCATCGGTTACTGTGGCCTGCAATGAAACAGGCAGGGTCTGGCCGGCGATGCCGCTTTGATTATTGCCGCCGATGATCTTGAGTGCCGTCGCGGCTCCGGATGTAATGTGGATGGAGGCTTGGAAACTCTGCAAACCGGCGACAACAATGCTCAGCGGGAAGGTACCGATCTGGCACGTGGCCAGGACGTTACAACTTGCAACACCGGAGTTATCCGAAAGGCTCGAGCCCTGGCAACTTGCGGGCGAGGGTTGGCTTGGATCGATCCCATTCAGCAAAGTGATCCCCGCGCCAGGAATCGGTGCGCCGAGTTGCGGAAAGTTGCCCGAGATGACCTGGGCCTGCACGGCGTTCGGGGCCACGCCGCCCTGAGCGACGGTAATCGTGTTATTGGAAGTGATGCCCGGTGCGAGAAGATAAATGCCAGGCCTGCCGGATCCATCGAAGTTGACGTGATACGACGTCTCGGTGAAGTTGACTGATCCGACCGCCGTGCTGGCGTTGACCGTGACGGGTTCGAATACGGCTCCAGCGGCCGGTGTTCCGGCTGAGAAGAAGGTGCTTGCGAGACCATTGGTATCGGTTACAGCGTTGGGGTTGTCTAAAAATCCGTTGCCGGCGGTAACGGAAAAGGCGACGGCAGCATTAGGAAGCGGTTTTCCATTGGTATCAGTAACCTTCACGGTCAGGGGAAAAGTCGATGAGAAGAACTCCAGGACCACTTGCCCATCACCGCTGGCGATGGTTACCTGGCTCGATCCGCCACCGCCTCCGCCGCCGGTGCCCGGAACAGTCAAGGTGAACGTCGTTGAGACCGCACCGGCCGTGAGCGTGACGATGTAGGTGCCCGCCGCTGAGGGAACGGTGACAGTGGTCTGAACGTAGCCGTCAGCATTAGTCGTCTGATTAGGGCTGTTGATGACAAGTCCGTTGGCAGGATCGGTGGTAAAGGTAACCGGGAGATTAAACACGGGCTGTCCATTACTAGCGAGGACACGCGCAATCAGGGGAGCGGCAGGGGATGTGGCCGTGATCGTCTGGGGATTGTTAAATTGCAGGAATGACGTTGCCCCGGTCTGTGGAGGCACGGCCGCGAACTGGAAGATGCCGGTGTTAATTGCCGCCAGCGACTGGAGGCTGACAGCGTTGGTAGTGAGATCTATGCGGTTCAGATTCGTTTGATTGCCGTTGGCGATGAGCAAGTAGAGATATCGCGCGGAAGGAACCTCGTTGGATATGCCCACCGCCAGCACGTTACTCACGCCATTTGTCCCGATGACGGAACTGAGCGAACTTGACGACGCGCTCAGCGCGCCCGTGTTGACATCCCAGAGCGAGGTGGCGGGGCGGGTGGATGAAAGCGCAAAAACCCGGTTGTTGCCGGCGACGAACACATCATCAAAGAGCGGCGACTGAGTGTTGCTGAAAGACGGCCAAGTGGAGACATCGTGATTGGCGACCGTGAGCTTCAGCAGAGACTGCCCGCCGATGTCTGGCGTCTGGTTAACTGTGTACGCCGCGGTGCCGTCGGGAGTGAATCGCAGAATGCCCGGACTGAACACCACCGGAATCGAGCCGCTAGGCGTCACAGTGAGGGTCCCCGGATCGATTTCGTAGATTCGATTGACAGCGGTCACATAAAGGAGCCCAAGGGGCGACATGACAATCGAAGTCGCGCCGCCGCTCAGGACCAACTGCTGGCCGACGCGCGTCCTGGTCGCAAGATTAATCGCCGTAACCGCACTGCCGAAAGCCGTGTTGGTGAGCACGAAAGCAACTTTCGAATCGCGGCTGACAGCGATGCCAACGAGAGTGCTGTTCGCGACCGTGCCGGACACGCCCAAACTCGCTCCGGCGATCTGGTCCGAGCTGGTGTCGACGGCATACACATCTCCGGCGCCTACCAGCAGGAGTTTTCCATCAGGCGTCATCGTCATGCTGGTGGGAGTTCCGCCGAGGCCGCTGATGCTGGTTACCGGCTTGAAGTTCGCATCGAAAGATTGGACTCCGGACGTCCCGAGAATATAGAACCTGGTGCCGTCAGGCTTGGCAAGAGCCTGGCTCGCGGCCGTGGGACCTGGCGCGTTCGCAACGGGTGTCGACGAGTTTGCGTTATAGACGTACGCAAGAAACTGTGACCCCGAGGAGTTCGGTCCGGGCAATTGGAACAGGTAACCGGTACCCTGCCCAAAGGCTGCCACACTCGCGGCCAAACACACGCAGGCCGTAACGACTACGTTTCGATTCAGCATGGAGAAAAACCTCTTGAATGCGGGTTGGACGCGGGCGAACAAGGGAAAGTTTATCATAGCTCGCTGCAAAAACAAAAGTTAATAGAAATGTTTTTGCGTCCCCTCATTAAAGCGCTCACTAACGTTCGCCGCTCGGGTACTCATCAAACAGCGCCCCGCACCGAGCCGTGACGGTTACGGAGCGGACTTGAATCGGACAGCGCGACGGTTACGGAGCGGGTTTGAGCGAATTGTCTTAAAAAAACAAAAAAGGGAGGAGCCGAAGCTCCTCCCTTTTCCTATACTGCTGAGTTCAACCTAGTGACCGTCGTTCTCACCCAGGGCCTGACTCGTACGCGGCAGGCCGCCCGGATCAAGTACGATGCCGAGGTAGCCTTCGGAAACAGCCGCGGAGAGCGGGCCTGCTCCGAGAGCAGTGATGAACGCGAAGCCGTGGCAATACTGGAATTGCGCTTGCGCAATTACGTATCCAGCAAACCCGGCAGCGCGATTATCGAGACCCCACGTCGAGCTGCCACTCGAGAGGACATAGGTCAGGACACTCCCGGCTGGAACAACCAGGTTGCCGGGGCATGCTCCAGCAGTTGTACTGTTGGTACATTGCGTTGACGGCGGAGCCCCGCCATTCGCGCCCGTACCGTAATACCAGAGCTGGACGGTGCCCTGTTGCGGCGACGCCTTGAACCCATAAGTAGCGCCTGGGTCGAGCGACGTATTGGCAAGAGCGATACCTGTGTCGTACCCTGCCACCGAGGGCGCCCACGGGAAGAGCAGGTTGCAAGCGCACTTGTTGACCGCGAACAGGCTCGCAGGAGTCGTGCCCGGGACGAAGCGCGGCACCGGCAGCGTGGAGGAAGGCTGACGCCAGCCAGCCGAGCCGGTGAGATTGAATGGAGCGAAGCTGCCTCCGACCGTGGCGGTCACGCCCGGTGCGGGTAGATTCTGGTTGAGGTTCGGCGTGTATACCACCACAACCGGAATGTACATCTTCTCCAGACTGCTCGGGTCAGAGAACAGGATTTCATACACAGCCAGATTGTTTGAGACTTGTACGAACCCAGCGCTCGGAGTCGTCTGAGCAGCAGTGAAAGCGCCACTGCCGTCGGCACCCGTGGTGACGAGGACGGCAACGCCGGTTGTCGCGCCGACCACAAAGGACCCTGATCCGGTAGTTGTGCCTTGGCGATATAGATAGACTACACCTGGAACCCAGATGGAGCTGCCAGTGGGCACAGTCGCGAACGACAGAGCCAACCGTGTTCCCTGAGTGGCGATACCGGCGCCGTTGATACCAGTGCCGGTCCCGGTCGTATCGTTAAACGCGTTGCCGAGTCCCGGCGCAGGACCGCCCGTTCCAAATCCAGACGGCGGGTTGGTTGGGGTCGGATCACTTGCTGACGGCGAATTCTCAAAGCCGGTCTCGGTGTGGTAAGTGGCGCCGGGCACGTTTTGGTTCTCATCGGACCCAGGGAGCGCGAGGCCGCCGTTGTAGGTCCACGTACCGCTGACAAGAGTGCCGTTGCCGCTCGAGACAATTTGGGCGACGTTCTTGACCTTCCAAGCATCGGCAAAGCCCTCCTGGAATGTCACTGTCGGACTCTTAGCGTTATCACCCTTAGGCACACCGCTCGAATCGACTCCGGCCGGCGGTTGCGCGAGACACTGCGTGAAGTCCAGGCGGCTCGTGTTGCTGACGATGAGGCCCTTCTGGACCAGCCCAACAATCTGCTGTGGGTTGTTGATCGCCAACGCCGTGCTCGGGTTGGCCGTGATGTTCATCTGGATGTTGGTGGTGAAGAAGTTGGAGCTAACGCCCAACAGCTCGGCATCCGCGCGAATGTTGGTGACCCGGATAGTTCGGGTGGTCGTTGTACCCGGCGGATCAAACGGAACGCCGAGAAAAACGACCTGGTTCGACTGACCAGACACTTGCTGCACACCAATCCGGCCCTGGAACACGTTGGGGTGCCCCACCGTGCCATTATAGGTATGCGCCGGGTTTCCATCACTTGTAATCGAACAAACGCCCGGTCCTGATACCGTGGTGTCTTCACCCGCCAATCCGC